>JBDLQR010000099.1:0-12480 GCA_039800485.1 Pseudomonadota bacterium | reverse complement strand
AGCGCGTCCAGCAGGCGCTCGCCCTTGGCCGTGAGCGGGACCTTGGTGTTGGTGGTGACGTCCCCGACCACCGTCACGATAGCGGTGTTGTTGTGGATGGTGCGCACCATGACCTGCGGCTGATTGGCCTTTTCGCGCAGTCGATTCGCGATATCCGTCTCTATGTCCCGGGCACAACGGCCTGCAACATGGACCGGGCCGGTGAACGGCAGGCTGATCATGCCTTGGCTGTTCACCATCTGCTCTGGGAAAGTAACCATGCCTCCGCTGGGCGGGCTCAACACGGACTCCATGGACTGGGCGCCGCCGAACAGCATTGCCGGGGGAGCCTCCCAGATCGAAATCTCGACGATGTCGCCGCGGCCCATGACTGGTTCGTAGGGCACTCCCATGCCGAAGGCCGTCGAGAAGGCTGGCAGCTCGCGGGAGCGCAGCAGCTGTCGCGCTACTTCATCCGAGGCCTGAACCAGCAGGATATTGGGAAGCGTTTGCCCCTCAGCAGGAGCGGTAATCTGCTCGGCGCTGGGCCCGGACATGGGCAGCCAAGCTGGCCAGGTGCTGCAGCCCGAGAGCAGAACGAGGCCGGGCAACAGCCATAGGATTCGGGATTTCATGATGCGGACAAACTCATAATGATCGGTCGGTAAACCTCTGCGCATCATCCGGGACGTGCGCAGTCCCCGCCGTGGATTCGTTTTTCTTGTAGGGAGGGTAGGGTCATGCATCCTGCGCGCGTTCCCACACCATTCCCTTTATTAGCCTACCGTGACAGGGGCAGGGGCCGTTTGTCAATGCGCCGCAGCAGGACAGGCCTCTCCCCACGACCCTATTCAGTAAGCCGAGCTTCCTCCGTCGATGGGAAAGGTCGTGCCCGTGGAGTAGCTGCTCTCTTCGCTCGCGAGGAACAGAACCAGTCGCGCGACCTCTTCCGGTTGGCCGTAGCGCCGCATCGGCACGCCGGCGGCAAAGCGGGCTTTTGCCTTCTCCGGTGCGTTCGGGGCGTAGCCCTGTTCGATGGATTCGATCATCCGGGTGGCGATGGGTGAGGGGTTGATCGTATTCACCCGGATGTTGAGCGGGGCGCATTCAAGCGCGGCCGAGCGCATGATTCCGACCACCGCGTGCTTGGCCGCGATGTAAGGGGAGAGCCGCGGCATACCCTTCAGGCCTCCGAGTGAGGAGGTGATGACGATGCTGCCACCCCCGGTGCGGGCCATTTCCGGGATCACATACTTGAGGCCCAGCCACACCCCCCGGACGTTGACCGCCATGACCCGGTCGAACATGTCGAGCGGGTACTCGGGAATGCCGGCCACTGCCCCCTCGATCCCTGCATTGTTGAAGAACACATCAATCCGCCCCCAGCGCGCCACGGTGGCCCTGACGTAGGCCTCGGTCTGCACCGGGTCACTGACATCCGCCACCATGGAGGCGCTGTTTTCTGCACCAAGCTCCGCGACAGCCGCCTGCAACTGGCCGGCATCAAGATCTACCAGCATCACCTTGGCGCCTTCGGCGACGAAGAGTCGCGCGGTGGCCAAGCCGATGCCCGCCGCACCGCCTGTAATCAGTGCCATCTTGCCGCTCAATCTGCCCATCGCACGCGCTCCTCGTCTCTTGTTCTGTCTGCTGAGTCTGTTACCGGGCCCCGTGAGGGGCAGGGTTCTGTCTGTCCGGGCAGGCCCTCATTGGCCGTCGATGTATACCCGCCGATGGCTGAAGCGCCATTCACCATTCTCTTTGCGCAGCGTGTCGTGATAGCCGCCGGTCAGCAGATATTCGCTCTTGCCCTCATGCACCTTGAAGTAGATGAGCGCGCAGGTGCCCTTGGCGGTATCGCCGGTGATGTCGAAGCTGACATTGACCATCATGTGGCGCACGCCGCCGCCGTTCCAGGACGCGTGGTATTGCCCGGTGAAGCGGCGCAGCTCCTCCTGACCCTTGAAGGTGCCCATGAGCGGGCTCTCGAACACGCCGTCTGTAGTGAAGCAGCTGATCCAGTCGTCGAAGCGGGAGCTGTCCACGAAAATGGCGTAGCGGGCATAGAGCTCGCGGATTTCCTCGCGATCCTCGAAGGTGCCGGTGATCTTGGGCATGTCGGACTCCTGGCTGGTGAGGGAGCCCGAGTGTAGCGCGAAGCCCGCAGGGAATGCCGGCGCGGGCGCAAGCCATGAAGCTCGAAGCGACCGGCGGGCATAACTCCATCCGCAGGGCTCAGCGGCTGCACACCGGGTGCCCTTCCGCGGACGAAGTCAGATGTCCGCTACAGGGCATCCCGCTGCACATCCGTTGGGATTGGTCCTGAAAAAAGCTAGCGCACGAACGGGACCAAAGCCGACCGGCAGTAAATCCCGAACGCACGCGGCGGGCGTTCCCGAAGGGCGCCGCGCGCAGCGCGAAGCCCGCAAGGAATGCCGGCGCGGGCGCAAGCCATGAAGCTTGAATCGCGGGGGTGCACAACCCGAACCGGGGGCGCGGCTGCGCACCGGGTGCCCTTCCGCGGACGAAGTCAGATGTCCGCTACAGGGCAACCCGCTGCACATCCGTTGGGATTAGTCCTGCCAAGAGCTGACGCACTGGAAATACGGGAGCCTACCTGCGGTAAATCCCGAAGCGCACGCGGCGGGCGTTCCCGAAGGGCGCCTCGCGCAGCGCGAAGCCCGCAGGGGATGCCGGCGCGGGCGCGAGCCACAAAACGCGAAGAGCTCGTGCTAGCGACGCTCCCTCGCCACCGCGCGATAGCCGATATCACGCCGGCAATGCATGTCCTGCCACTGAATCTGGTCGACCCGCGCATACGCGCTCGCCTGCGCCGCGGCTACCGAATTACCCAAGCCGACCACGCAAAGCACTCGCCCACCGGTATTGATCACCGAACCCTCTCGCAAGGCCGTGCCAGCATGGAACACCTTGGTATCTGGCACGGAATCGTCCAGACCCCGGATGACATGGCCCTTGGAGATTTCCCCCGGATAGCCTCCGGAGGCCAACACCACTCCCAAGGCTGCGCGCGCATCGAACTCCAGCTTGACCCGGTTGCCGCGCCCTTCCAGCAACGCGAGGCACGCGAGCACCAGATCAGAATTCAGGCGCATCATCATCGGCTGGGTTTCCGGATCGCCAAACCGGCAGTTGTACTCGAGCACCTTGGGCTCACCGGACGGAGAGACCATGAGCCCGGCATACAGAAAACCGAGATAGGGACGCCCCTCGGCAGCCATGCCTGCAAGCGTGGGTTTGATGACCTCGCGAATCACGCGCGCATGCAGGGCCCGGTCCACGACTGGCGCTGGAGAGTAAGCGCCCATGCCCCCCGTGTTCGGACCCTGGTCAGCGTCGAATACGGCCTTGTGGTCCTGGGCGGACGCAAAAGGAATGACATTCCGGCCGTCCGTCATGACGATGAAACTGGCCTCCTCGCCCACGAGGAATTCTTCGACGACGATTTCATTGCCTGCCGCACCGAAGGCACCACCACCGCTCAGCATCTCGCGGGCGGCGGCCAGCGCTTCTTCAGTGGTCTGGGCGATGACCACGCCCTTGCCCGCCGCAAGTCCGGAGGCTTTCACGACTACCGGTAAAGGGTGCGCGCGGATGCAGGCTTCCGCGGCGGCATAATCCGTGAAAGTTTCATAGCGGGCGGTCGGAATCCCGTGGCGCTTGAAGAAATCCTTGGTGAAAGCCTTGGAGCCCTCGAGGATGGCTGCGTTGGCACGGGGACCGAAGCACTTCAGTCCTGCTGCCTCGAAGGCATCGACCACACCTGCGACGAGGGGGATCTCCGGTCCTACGATGGTGAGCGCGATTTGCTGGCGGCGCGCGAAAGCGACCAAGGCAGGGATATCTTCAGCGTCGATGGGAACGTTCCGGACTCGCGGCTCCAGCGCCGTGCCCGCATTCCCGGGCGCGCAGAAAACTGTTCGCACGCTGGGTGACTGGGCACACTTCCAGGCCAGCGCATGCTCGCGCCCGCCGCCACCGATGATCAGCACATTCATGGTTGCAAAAGCCTCGCGGGATCAGTGGCGGAAATGGCGCATGCCGGTGAACACCATCGCCATGCCGGCCTCATCAGCAGCGGCGATGACCTCTGCATCGCGGACCGAGCCGCCCGGCTGGATGACCGCCGTGATACCCACTGTCGCTGCGGAGTCGATGCCATCCCGGAACGGAAAGAACGCATCCGAGGCCATCACCGAATCTTTCACGACGAGGCCCTCGTCAGCGGCCTTGATGCCGGCGATCCGCGCACTGTAAACACGGCTCATCTGACCGGCGCCGATACCGATGGTGCGGGAATCCCGGGCGTAGACGATTGCATTCGATTTGACGCACTTCACTACGCGCCAGGCGAACATCAGATCCCTCAGTTCCTCTGCCGTGGGCGCGCGGCGCGTGACGATTTTCAGATCTTTTTCTGCCAGCGCGCAGGCAATGGCATCCCGGTCCTGCACCAAGAGACCTCCTGTCACCCGCTTGTAGTCGAGCATCGGGCCATCAACGGCGAAAGGGCCGACGACCAACAGGCGCAGATCCCGTTTGCGCTGGCAGATTTCCCGCGCCTCAGCGCTCACCCCCGGCGCCACGATGACTTCCACGAACTGACGCTCGACGATTTTCGTTGCGGTGGCGGCATCGAGATCGCGATTGAAGGCAATGATGCCACCGAAAGCTGATGTGGGGTCGGTGGCCCAGGCCAGCTCATAAGCCGCCTCTATAGTGGCGGCTTCTGCGACCCCACAGGGATTGGCGTGCTTGACGATGCAACAGGCGGGACGCTCGAACGCGGCCACGCACATGAGCGCGGCATCGGTGTCCGCAATGTTGTTGAAGGAAAGCTCCTTGCCATGAAGCTGGGTGGCCGCGGCGATGGAACCCGAAGGCGGATTGGCTTCGGCATAGAAGGCAGCGGCCTGATGCGGATTCTCTCCATAGCGCAGGTTCTGGCGCTTGCCGAAGGCCGGCGCAATGCGTGGAGGAAAGCGGTCGTCTTCGCGCCCCTGGCGCGCAAGATAGGCGGCGATCGCGGCATCGTATTCGCTCGTATGGGCGAACGCCTTCGCGGCCAGGCGGAAACAGGTTGCGGGCGCGAGGCTCGCCGCCTGCGCATCCAGCTCGGCAGCCAGAGACGGATAATCCGCAGGGTCGACCACCACGGCCACATGGGCGTGATTCTTGGCGGCGCCCCGCAACATGGCGGGCCCGCCAACGTCGATGTTCTCGATGGCGGTATCGAGATCGCAGCCCGGCTGGGCTATCGTTTCCCTGAAGGGATAAAGATTGACCACGAGCAGATCGATGGGCGCGATGCCATGCTCTGCCATGACGGCGTCATCCGTACCGCGCCGGCCCAGCAGCCCTCCATGCACCTTCGGGTGCAAGGTCTTCACGCGGCCATCCATCATCTCGGGGAAGCCGGTGTAGTCCGACACTTCCCTGACCTTCACCCCAGCCTGCACCAGCAGCTTGGCCGTACCACCGGTGGAAAGAATTTCCACACCGTGGGCAATGAGGGTTGAGACAAAAGGCAGCAGGCCTTCCTTGTTGGAGACGCTGATCAGCGCGCGTCTAATCTTGATCATTCAGGTGGGGGTCTTTCCGGTATTTCAGGGATTCAGGCCGTAGCGTTCGAGTTTCTTGCGCAGGGTGGCGCGGTTGAGACCCAGGTACTGGGCCGCCTTGGAGATATTGCCACGCGTGCGTTTCATCACCACCTCGAGGAGCGGACGCTCTACCTCGGCCAGCACGAAATCGTAAAGCCCGCCAGGGTCGTGACCGTTGAGCTGATTGAAGTAACGCTCGAGCGCCTGCTTCACGTGGTGAGAGAGTGGCTGCGCCTCACGCTCCTGCAGCAGGGTCACAATCTGGGCAGTGGATGTTGCAATCGGCTTGGCCGGGCTGCTCATGCCGCGTCTCCGTAACAGTCGTTATTGTAGTGTTGGAGGAAGTCCATCTGGGCTGTCCCGCTCTGCAGGCGATTGAACGCGGCACGCAGCGCATCACCCCGGGCGTGCCAGCGCTGGAGATACCAGCCGACATGCTTGCGGGCGATGCGGGCGCCCATCGCCTCGCCATAGAGGGCGTGCAGTCCGGATACGTGCATGCGCAGGGTAGTGCGCAGCGCGTCCTCGTCTGGACCAGCGAGGATCGTGCCATCCGTCAGAAAGGCGCGTATCCGGCGAAAAATCCACGGATCTCCCTGTGCGCCGCGGCCGATCATCAAGCCATCTGCACCCGTATGGGCCAGAACATGGGCGGCGTGCGCCGGCGTGGTGATATCGCCATTGGCAATGACGGGAATGCGCACCGCCTGTTTCACTTCTGCAATGGTGTCGTACTCGGCAGCTCCGCCGTAACCACACGCGCGCGTGCGCCCGTGCAAGGTGAGCGCCTGTATCCCTGCGCTTTCCGCGAGGCGCGCTATCCTCACCGCATTACGCTGCGCGGAATCCCAGCCCGTTCGCGTCTTGAGCGTCACCGGCACGGGTACCGCCTGCACCACGGCGGTCAGGATTTCGGCAACCAGTGGCTCGTCCTTCAGCAGGGCCGAGCCGGCAAGGCGCTGGCAGACCCGCTTGGCCGGGCAACCCATGTTGATGTCGATGATTTCCGCGCCCGCAGCAACGGCTGCGCGTGCTGCATCCGCCATCTCTGCAGGCACGGCACCGGCAATCTGCACGATGCGCGGTCCTTGGTCAGCACTCAGGTCCAGCCGGCGGCGGGTTTGCTCTGAGTTGCGCAGCACAGGATCCGCAGAGGCCATTTCAGCGGGCGCATAGTCGGCACCCCCGGCGCGGCAGAGATTTCTGAACACGCGATCAGACACGCCCGCCATGGGCGCAAGGATCAACGGCTTGTCGAACGAATATGGGCCGAGCTGCATCTTTTTTATTTCTTGTGGTGCACAACTCCGGACGCGGAATGCAGGCTCTCGCGCTGCACGCAGCACGTCCGGAAAAGTCAGATGCTGATATCTTCGATCAGAACTGTGATGCAACGGCTGCATCACTGCTGTCCGCCTGCCCGATCGAAGCTGAGCTGAAGCGGAAGTGGGACGGATGATAGCGACAAAAATCCGGGCACGAAAGCGCCGTCCGCAGGATCAACCCGTCACAAAAACGTGATCTCGAAATTTTGTGCGCCGCGTATCGGTTCCACGACCTCGAGCAGGACATGAACCTCTGCGCCAGGGGCCACACCCGCGCGTATGTCAATCCCATGGCCAAGATATTCATGCGGCTCGAAACGTCGAACACCCGCCAGCAGTCCTTCTGAATCTTCGAGACGAAGCTGCAGAATCGGGTAGTCCGCCAGACCGGGCGCGCGATTGACGAACAACGCATTCAGGAGCAGAGCACCGGACTGGTGCGGATGCTCCCTGATCTCTCTCGCCACCAACTCGAATTTACCGGGCCGACGTGGCAGCCCGGCCTCGCAACCAAGGCCTGCGCACACCTGCTGTGCGACCTTTGCGAGAACTGGGACGCGGGGATACCAGAGCTCTCGCGAATACCACACTGCCTGAACCGCGAGTCCGATGAGTGCCATCACGATGACCATCAACCACAGGCCTCGCCATGGTGTGTTGCGCTGGTTCATCTGTACGAGTTCTTCGCGCAGCACGGCGGGCACGGCGCTGAGGTCCAGCACGCCGCCATCGGCGGTGCGCGGTTCATCCACAAGCCGCTCGCGTGCATCGAACACGTAATCGCAGTCGCCACAGGTGACATAGCCCGCGGCGGCTTCGAGGTGATGCTGCTCTATGCGGTAAACGGTTTCACAGGCTGGACACTGCGTGAGCATGGGCTGTCAGCGCCGCAGCCGACCTGTGAGCAGCGCCCATTCCGCGTGGCTCTGAGGAGTGTCCATGTCGAAGAGATCCCCATACGCCGCCAGTACCTTCGGCACCTGATCGAGCATCAGTCCGGAAAGGGTGAGATGTCCGCCGGGTAGCAGTCTGGCCGCGAACTCCTCGCGCAGCGCGAGGATGGGCTGCAGCAGGAGATTGGCCACGATCACATCGAAACGACCCGTTTCAGAATCTTCGGGTGGCAGCTGCGACGGCAGGCCGATGGCGATCTCCGGGCACGCATTGCGTGACGTGTTCTCGCGAGTCACCGCGCATGCAGCGGGGTCGATGTCGACTGCCGAGACTTCCGCCGCACCGAGTTTGGCGGCAGCAATGGCAAGGATGCCGGAGCCGCAACCGTAGTCGAGCACCCGCGTGGTTGGCGTGTATGCGAAATCTGCGAGCCAGGCGAGACAGAGGGCTGTGGTGGGATGCGTGCCGGTGCCGAAGGCCATGCCGGGATCGAGGTGCAGGATGTGTTCTGCCTCTGCAGGCGGTTCATGCCAGCTCGGCACCACCCACAAGCGACCAAAACACAGCGGTGGGAAATGGGCGCGGAAGGCCGCCTGCCAATCCTGATCCGCCACCAGGCGCTGGCGTGCGCCCAGCGTGGAGAACCCTGCTGCGGCGAGCGCCGCGATGACGCTCTCGGTTTCCTGCTCTGCAGGGAACAGAGCCTCCACGCTGCAATTGGTCCACAGCGGCGGCTCACTGCCGTCCAGCAAATCAAACACCGGACGGTCGTCCATGGCCTCGACCGTGACGGCCAGCGCGCCGAGTGCCTCGAGGGCCGACTCCAGGCGCTCGACCTCTTCGTCGCGCGCCGGCAGTGACAGCGTGCGCCAGGCTTGTGCGCTCACTCCAGCGCGAGCTTTCGTTCCAGATAGTGGATGTCCGTGCCCCCCTGGATGAAAGCACCGTCATGCACCAGATCCCGGTGCAGGGGGATGTTGGTATCGATGCCATCCACCACCATCTCATTGAGGGCGCCGGACATGCGGGCCAGCGCGCCCTCGCGGGTCGGCGCGTGGGTGATCAGCTTGCAGACCAGGGAATCGTAATTGGGTGGCACGAGATAGCCATCATAAAGATGCGAATCCACCCGCACACCCGGACCGCCTGCCGGATGGAAGGTCTTCACGCGGCCCGGCGAAGGACGGAAGGTCCGGGGATCTTCCGCGTTGATGCGGCACTCAATCGCATGACCGCGCAGCACGACGTCTTCCTGGCGAATCGACAGTTTTGCGCCTGCGGCGACACAGAGCTGCTCGCGTACGATGTCGATGCCGGTGACCATTTCGGTCACAGGGTGTTCAACCTGCACGCGGGTGTTCATCTCGATGAAGAAGAACTCGCCGTTCTCGTAGAGGAACTCGAAAGTGCCTGCACCCCTGTAACCGATGGCCTTGCAGGCCTCCACACAGCGCTGTCCCATGCGGGCGCGGGTTTCCGGATCCAGACCCGGCGCCGGTGATTCTTCGATGACCTTCTGGTGTCGACGCTGCATCGAGCAGTCACGCTCACCCAGGTGCACGCAATTGCCGTGGTGATCCGCAAGCACCTGGAATTCGATGTGCCGCGGGTGCTCCAGGAACTTTTCCATGTAGACCGCATCGTTCTGGAACGCCGCGAGGGCCTCGCTCTTGGTGAGCTGGATGGCATTGCGCAGGGCGGCTTCCGCATGCACCACGCGCATGCCGCGTCCACCGCCACCGCCGGCGGCCTTGATGATGATGGGGTAGCCGATCTCGCGGGCGATGCGCGCGTTTTCCTCCAGGTCGTCGCCCAGCGGCTTGCCGGAGCCCGGCACGCAGGGAATGCCGGCGGCTTTCATGGCCGTGATGGCGGAGACCTTGTCGCCCATCAGGCGGATGGTTTCCGAGCGTGGTCCGATGAAGATAAAACCGCTCTGCTCCACCCGCTCCGCGAAGTCCGCGTTCTCCGAGAGGAATCCATAGCCCGGATGGATGGCTACCGCGTCCGTGACTGCCGCGGCACTGATCACAGCGGGAATGTTCAGATAGGACAGCGCCGGTGGCGCTGGGCCTATGCAGACGGACTCATCCGCCAGGCGCACATGCTTGAGGTCCCGGTCGACCGTGGAGTGGACTGCCACGGTCTTGATGCCGAGTTCCCGGCAGGCACGCAGGATGCGCAGCGCGATTTCGCCCCGGTTGGCGATGACGACTTTGTCGAACATGCGAAACCCGCGCCTCAGGCGATGATGAACAGGGGTTGTTCGAACTCGACCGGTTGGCCGTTCTCGGCCATCACCGAAACCACGGTCCCGGCCCGGTCGGCCTCGATGGGATTCATGATTTTCATGGCCTCGATGATGCAGAGCGGGTCTCCCACCTTGACCACCTGGCCCACCTTCACAAAGGCAGGGGCCTCCGGGGATGGCGAGGAATAGAAGGTCCCCACCATGGGTGAAGTCACGACATGCCCGTCCGGTCGGGCGGGCGCAGCGGGCGGCGGCGGGGCGGCAGCTGCCACGGTTGCCGGAGTCGCGACGGGCACGGGGGCTGCGGCCATGGGCGCCACCATCGCACCACCCTGCACCAGACGGCTGATCCTGACTGATTCCTCACCTTCCTTGATCTCGATTTCGGCGATGCCGGATTCCTCCAGCAGTTCGATGAGCTTTTTGACTTTTCGCAGATCCATTAGGAGTCTCTCTTGGAAGTTCGTGTCCGAAGGTCAGCCTTGTGCCAGGCGCTTGGCCGCAGCGCCGATGGCGAATTCATAGCCTTGCCCACCGAGGCCCGTAATCACGCCCACCGCGCAGTCAGACAGATAAGAATGCTGCCGGAAGGGCTCGCGCGCATGCACGTTGGACAGGTGGACTTCGATGAACGGGATGTTCACGCCGAGCAGCGCATCGCGCAGGGCGATGCTGGTATGCGTGTAGGCGCCCGGATTGATGATGATGAAGGCAACTTGTTCGCTTTTGGCAGCGTGTATCCGCTCAATCAAGGCGTGTTCGGCATTGCTCTGGAAACAGCTGAGGGTATGACCGAGTGCTGCGGCGTGCTGGGTGGCGGCGGTCTGGAGGGCCTCCAGGGTGTCGTGTCCGTATTTGTCCGGCTCGCGAGTACCCAGAAGGTTGAGATTGGGTCCGTTGATGAGCAGCAAGCTGGCCACAGTCCCCCCTCGTGTTTAGAAGCACGCCTTTTGCGGCGGCGCGCAAGCTAGCACAGGAAAAGCCACGAAGCGAGCGCGTTCGTGGCAATTCGAGACTGTTCGTAAGGTTTTAGGGGCTCTTCGGGCCAGCGGGCGAGGCGCCGGATGTCAGCTCGGGGGTCTGCACTGGTGTGAGCAAGGGGTCCAGCGTCCGCCGTGCGTCTTCGAGACTCCATTCGCCCTGGTGGGCATAGCGCTGTTGGCCTTCTCGGTCCAGCACCACCGTGTAGGGCAGGCCGCCAATGGCATTGCCCATCTCGCGCATCATCTGCATCACCTCGTTCTCGCCCACCAGGATGGGGTAGTTCACGCCGTGGGTTTGCACGAACTGGCGGGTGGGCTCCAGGTCATCCAGCGCAATGCCTACAAACTGCAGCCCGCGCTCCCCCCATTCCTGCTGCAGCTGCACAAAGGCCGGGATTTCGGTCACGCAGGGTGGGCACCAGGTGGCCCAGAAGTTGACCACCACCACCGAGCCCCGCCACTCGGAAAGGGTGTGGGCTTGTCCCGAAAGATCCCGGACGGTGATGCCTGCAGGCGTTGCCGCGGTCTCGGGTGCAGCATTTTGCTGCACCTCTGCCTGAGGGGGCGCTCCCGCTGAGGGCGCAGCATTTTGTCGGCCCAGCCAGAGACCGGCGACGCCCGCCGTGGCGGCCACTGCAGCCGTCAGCACCCAGGTGGCGGCGTTCTTCATGGGCGTTCATCCTCATTGAACCGGCCTAGCAGGGCCCTGAATGCTGCAGGCTCGAGGTACCCGATGAGACGGTGATGTCGCTGCTCCACCCCCGCAGCATTGAACAGCAGCACGGCCGGTGGGCCATGAAGCTCGAAGCGGGCCAGCAAGGCTTGGTCGGCCGCGTCGCCGGAGGTGACATCCGCTCGCAAGAGGCGGAAGCCAGCCAGCGCCGCCTGCACCGAAGGGTCTGCAAAGGTATTGCGCTCGAGGCGTTTGCACTCGATGCACCAGTCTGCGTAGAAATCGAGCAGCACCGGCTGGTTGGCGGCTTTTGCTGCAGCAAGCGCCGCAGCAAAGCCGTCCTCGCCCTTGACCGGCATGAACGCCTTCAGTGGGGTTTCAGCGTGGGCGAGCCGGCCTGCGGCAAGCGGTCCCAGTGGCTTCAGGGGATCCTGCGCACCCGCAGCAGCCCCCACCAGCAGCACCACCCCATAGCAGAGGAGTGCAAGGCCGAGACCCTTCCAGAATCGTTGCCAGCCGGTCGCCGTTTCGCGCAAAGGCTCCAGCGCGCCCAGGTAGATGGCGGCTGCGATAGCCAGCACGGCCCACAGCGCGAGGGCCGCGGGGGCAGGAATCAGGCGCTCCAGGAACCAGATGGCCAAGGCCAGAAAGACGACCCCGAAACCCTGTTTCACGGCTTCCATCCACGGCCCTGTGCGCGGCAGTAGCCGCCCGGCGGAGGCGCCCAGCACCAACAGGGGGGCTCCCATGC
>JBDLQR010000098.1:0-3618 GCA_039800485.1 Pseudomonadota bacterium | reverse complement strand
TGAGAGGGGCAAGGCTGCGCCCGGTGTCCCGCGCATGTGCGAGCAGGGGCAGGCAAACGGTAGGCACGCCCGCTGAGATGGTCACGCCCTCGGTCGTAATGAGGTCAGCAAGGCGTTTGGGGTCGCTCAGCGTGGGACCGGGGAACACGAGCTTGGCGCCGGTCAGCACGGCCGAGAATGGCATGCCCCACGCGTTGACATGAAACATGGGCACGATCGGCAGGATGGCGTCCATGGCAGAAACGCCGCAGGTATCCGGCAAGGCGCCGGCATACGCCATGAGTACGGCTGATCGATGGTTGTACAGCACACCCTTGGGGTTGCCCGTGGTGCCTGAGGTGTAACAGAGGCCGCTGGCACGTTTCTCGTCGAGCTCGGGCCAGGCGTAGGTGTCTGGTTCGGCAGCGACAAGTGTTTCGTAACAGCGCACGTTCGGCAGCGTGGTCTGAGGCATGTGAGCCTCGTCCGAGAGCACAACGTAGCCCTTCACCGCCGGACACTGGGCCGCAAGTGATTCAAGGCGCGGCACGAAGGCGAGATCGATGAACACCCACTCGGCCTCGGCGTGATTCAGGATGTAGACGATCTGCTCCTCGAACAGGCGGGGATTGACCGTATGGCACACGCGGCCGCTGCAGGAGACGGCGTAGTACAGTTCAAGATGCCTGAAATCATTCCAGGCAAGGGTCGCGATGCGCGCATCTGCACCGGCGCCCAGGCGGTCCAGTGCATTGGCCAGACGACGGGTGCGGGCGAAGCAGTCGGCAAAGGTATACCGATGCAACGCGTGGTCATGGGTGACGGAGACAATCTCCCGTCGCGCGTGATTGCGATCCCCGTGCCGCATGATGCCCGTGAGTGTCAGCGGCGTATCCATCATCAAACCCAACATTGACTGTCCCCTCTGGCTGCAGATGTCCTGTCGGCGGCATATTGGGGCGCAGTGCCGGCGTGGTAAAGTCCCATCATGCCTACCGACTCCCTGATTCTGCGCCGTCCAGACGACTGGCATATCCATTTGCGCGACGAGGCCATGCTCGCCGCCGTGCTGCCGGCCACGGCCGAAATCTTCGCGCGCGCTATCGTGATGCCCAATCTGAAGCCCCCGGTGACGACCACTGCACGGGCCGCAGCCTACCGGGAACGCATCCTGCGCCAGGTCCCCGCGGGCAGCGGCTTCACACCGCTGATGACCTGCTACCTGACTGACAACACCGATGCGGATGACCTCGCGGCAGGCCATGCGGCGGGCGTCTTCACGGCCGCCAAGCTTTATCCGGCCGGAGCCACCACCAACTCGGACGCGGGGGTCACGGACGTCCGACGCCTGCGGGCGGTGCTGGAGAGAATGCAGGCCATCGGCATGCCTCTCCTGATACACGGCGAGGTGGTGGAGGGCGACATCGATGTATTTGACCGCGAAGCGGTGTTCATCGAGCGCATTCTGCGCGGCATGCGGCGCGACTTTCCCGCCTTGAAGATGGTCTTCGAGCACATCACCACCGCCGAGGGCGTGGCCTTCGTGCGGTCGGCGGAAGGTCCCACTGCAGCCACCATCACGCCCCATCATCTGCTCATCAACCGCAATGCCATGTTCGAGCGCGGCATCCGTCCTCATGCCTACTGCCTGCCGGTGGCGAAACGGGAGAAGCATCGGCTTGCGCTGTGTGCCGCCGCAACCTCGGGCAATCCGCGCTTTTTTCTGGGCACGGATTCCGCGCCACACCTGCGACACCTCAAGGAGCATGATTGCGGTTGTGCCGGGGTGTACAACGCCCCCACGGCCATGGCCTGTTATGCGGAGATCTTTGCGGAAGCCGGCTGCCTTGACCGACTGGAGGGCTTTGCCTCGGAGTTCGGTCCGGCCTTCTACGGGCTGCCTCTGAACACGGACAGGATTCGCCTGTTCCGTGTCGAGGAACAGGCGCCGCCCCCGGATCTGGTGACCCCTGAGGGAGAGGTCCGGATTTTCGCACCGTCCCGCATCCTCAGCTGGCAGGTCGAGCGCCTCCCTCCCGCCGCGTGAACAGCGACGGCGGCAAGATGGTCACGGAGTCACTGACGACGCGCGATCGTCGCCACGTATGGCATCCCTACAGTGCAATCGGCAGCGCACTGCCGCTCTTTGAAGTTGCCTCCGCTCGCGGCGTGCGACTCACCCTCACCGACGGACGCGAACTCATAGATGGCATGTCGTCGTGGTGGTCCGCGATCCACGGCTACAACGTGCCCGCTCTGAATGCCGCTGCCGAAGCGCAAATCGCACGCATTTCGCATGTGATGTTCGGGGGGCTCACCCATGAACCGGCCGTGCGGCTGGCGGAACGGCTGGTGGAACTCGCACCAAAAGGTCTGGAGACGGTATTCCTGGCCGACAGTGGCTCGGTGGCGGTGGAAGTCGCACTCAAGATGGCCTTGCAGTACGCCGTGGCCTCGGGCCGCCCCGAGCGCCGCCAGGTGCTGGCCCTGCGTGGTGGCTATCACGGTGACACGTTTGGTGCGATGTCGGTGTGTGATCCCGTCACCGGCATGCACACGCTCTTCGCAGGCACCCTGGCGCCACAACTCTTCGCGCCCCGCCCGACCTGTCGCTTCGATGCGCCCTGGGATCCCGCAGATACGCGGGCGCTGGAGACGCTGCTCAGCACTCATCGCGAGACACTCGCAGCGGTGATTCTGGAACCCATCGTGCAGGGCGCGGGTGGCATGTGGTTCTACCATCCGGCTTATTTGCGTGAGGTGCGGCGCCTGTGTGATGCCTACGGGTTGCTGCTCATTGCCGATGAAATCGCAACCGGCTTCGGCCGCACCGGCAAGCTGTTCGCCTGCGAGCATGCGGCAGTCGCGCCCGACATCCTGTGCGTGGGCAAGGCGCTGACCGGAGGCTTCATGACGCTCGCCGCCACGCTCGCCACGCGCAAGGTAGCCGAGACCATCGCGAGCGTGCCCCCGGGCGTGTTCATGCATGGTCCGACCTTCATGGGTAATCCGCTGGCCTGTGCGGTCGCGAATGCCAGCCTCGATCTTCTGCTGGCGGGCCCGTGGCAGGCTCGCATCGCCGAACTGGAGCAAGGTCTCAGGCGTGGGCTCGCACCCTGCCGTGAGTTGCCCGGGGTGGCCGATGTGCGTGTACTGGGCGCCATCGGCGTGGTGGAAATGCAGGAAGCTGTGGACATGCGCACCCTGCCCCACGCTTTCGTCGAGCGTGGTGTGTGGGTGCGCCCTTTTGGTCGCCTGGTCTATGTGATGCCGCCTTTCGTGATGGAGGCGCCGGATCTCGCCCTGCTCACTGCTGCAATAGTGGACGTGCTGCAACACACGGCACACCCATAGCTTCCGCGACTCCCGGGTGCGTGATGTGGCCCTGGCAAACGTTGAGCCCTGCAAAGAGGTGAACGTCAGACAGCAACGCCTCCCGGTAACCGAGTTCGGCAATCCGTAGCACATAGGGCAGCGTCGCGTTGTTGAGTGCCTGCGCGGAGGTACGTGCCACGGCACCCGGCATGTTCGCCACGCAGTAATGCACCACGCCGTCCACCACGAACACCGGATCGAGATGTGTGGTGGGACGACTGGTTTCGGCACAGCCGCCTTGATCGATGGCGACATCCACGATGA
>JBDLQR010000097.1:0-2653 GCA_039800485.1 Pseudomonadota bacterium | reverse complement strand
TGTCAGTCTTGCGACCTATGTCAATCTGACGGCAGGTCTTGACGGCAGTTTGACGGCAATTCCTCGGATCCGCTGCGCTGCAGCGGCTTTCGGCGATGGGCTTCTGATTTTCGCTGTGAATTTCTGCCGTCGCGTTGCGGTGACAGGGTTTTTGGTGATTTCACGGCCTTTGCTGCCGCTGTTCATGGCAGGCCAGAGGGCATGCGCCATCCAGGTGGTTGTGGTGTTGGTTGGCGCTCGTGCGGCAGCCGGTTCCACCACGCTCTGGTGCTCCGCGTATCCCGGTGCCCATATGCCGCTTGCAATGGGTTGAGGCGCGAGTTGCAGGCGGGCTTCGCTGGCCAAGTAGGTCCAATGCCCCCGTACTAGTACGCATGTACGCATCTCGAGTGATTCATGGGCGTCCCTCTCCCTCAGTCGAAGGCTCTGGCCGCCCGGCTTGAAACACCAATCGAGGAGTGGCCCTACCTCGACAGCGAGGTGCTGGTGAAAACCCGCAGCCGCAAGGTCTGCATGACCTGCCACTGGTTTAAGCACCACGCCGGGGTGAACTGCATCCCGGTGCTCACCTGCCAACTGCACCAGGGGCTAATCGCCCATGGCGAGCACCTGACCAGCCGCTGCCAGATCTGGACCGACGACATGACCCGGCAGCAGGGCTGGGCGCCGGAGGTGGCCTGAGCAGGCCATGCACATCGGTGATCGCAAGCGTCCGCCGCTGTCTCCGCAGGAGGGCTGGATCAGCGATGGCCGTCAGGTGCTCCATTTCAACCCGGTTCGCTATAGCCGCCACTCCCAGGCCCTGGAGCTCACCACCGGCGAACTGATCCCCGGCCAGGCGCCGCTGCTCAAGTGCCGCAAGGAGATCAGACGGGAGGAGGCGATCAAGCTCTGGGCAGAGAAGCGGGAGGCTGGCTGGCAGGTCTGCACGCCCCAGTGGACGCCACCACCATTTCGCAGAGTCTGAGTTGCCGGCGCAGCAATGCTGGATTTATCAACCCAAAAGGCGCTCAGCATGAAAGTCACCGGCCCCTGTCCCACCAGTAATTACCTAACCGTGGTTGGGTGAGCGCCGTTAGTACGGGCCAAGAGATAGGTGAATCATGTGATTTCGGATGTTCTGATCCCTTGATGCCCGAGCCTGGCGCTGTTTTGCTTGAGCAATTCGTGAAAAACGGCCAATGAATTACCCGCGCAACCTAGAGCCAAGTCCAGCCAAGGCAAGCGTGGAACTTTGTGGTAGGTAGCGAGTAGTGGTCTTTAATTTGCAGTGTTGATGTGTAGTTAGCCGACCATCTGCTCCGGTGATAAACAGTATTCAGCAATGATGAAGTCGTGCTTGAATGTTCAGTGCAGCGATCAACAAACCAGCTGAGATTTTTTATGCCTTCTGGACGATGGACACAGCTGGTCATGACCGGGGTTCTGCTGCTGGCACCGAGCTTCTCGGTTCACGCTCAAGGCACCGCTGGGACAGCGTCGTCCTGGGGCAGCCCGTCCCTGCGCAGCAAAACCGTAGTGGCCCCGAACGGCGCAGTGACGACGCCCGCCGCGCTGCAAGCCAATGAAAAGTGGGGCATTGGCGATAAGAAACGTGTCGAGCGTGTGGCGGACGGCGTGTACGCGTTGCGTGGCTGGGGTATCGCGAGCAGCTTCGCGATCGATGCGCCGAAGGGCTGGATCGTCATCGACACCGGAGATTCCACGCGAGCGGCAGCCGAGATGCGCGCCAAGCTCGAGGAGGTGCTCGGACGCAAGATCAAGGTGGCGGCGATCCTGCTGACCCACTGGCACTACGGCGACGGCACGGGTGCGTGGCTCGATGAGGGCGCGGAGATCTGGGGACACGAGTACCTGGACCGCAACAGAAGCACCTCGACCGGGATCAGCGTGCTGAGTGGCATCTACCAGGCCAGGGCGGCGGCGCAGTTCGGTGTCTTCCATCCGCAAAGCGGTCCGGATGCCTTTCCGAACAAGCTCGGCTTCACCCCCGAGAAACTGCAGGTCCAGTCCAGTTACAAGCCACCCACACGACTGTTTGAGAACGGCCGTGTGATCGATATCGTCGTTGCGGGGGAGCCGGTGCAGGTTGCACCCAACCGCTCGGACACCACGGATAGCGTCGGCTTCTACTTCCCGCGCAAGCGGTTGCTTGTGACCAATTTCATGGTGCCAGGCGGCATTTTCAATGTTTACACCCTGCGGGGTGGCCCGTACCGCAATCCAACAGTCTTCGTTCAGGATGCGCGCTGGTTAGAGGCAAGAAATGCGGAAATTCTGCTGGACATCCACGGACCCACCGTCAAGGGCGAGAACGTAGTCCGTGATGCGGTACAGCGTGCCGCTGACCAGGTCCAGCTGATCCACGATCAGACGCTGCGGCAGATCGCCCACGGTCGGGACGCACGACAGGCGGCCGAGCGTGTGTACATGCCTGGCCACTTGCGTGGAGATTGGGAGAACTATGGGCAAGTGGAAAGCCATGTGCGGCAGGTCTACAACGGCACAATCGGCTGGTTCGGTGGCGACGTTTATGACATCAATCCGCTGTCCGAGGCTGAAGAGGCACGGCGGACCGTCGAGTTGATGGGGGGAGTTAGCACGGTCCGCAAGGCCGCCGCCGAAGCCGCAAGGAAAGGTGGGCTGGCGAACT
>JBDLQR010000096.1:0-7538 GCA_039800485.1 Pseudomonadota bacterium | reverse complement strand
ACAAACGTTCGCGGTGCGTTTGCCTGTGTACGCGCGTTTCGTGACTTGCTGGAATCAAGTGCCGGAGTCATCATCAATATCTCTTCGATTGCGGGCACCACCGCCGTGGGTAGCAACATTGCCTATTGCGCAAGCAAAGCCGCCTTGGACAACATGACCCGCTCTCTTGCACGGGCATTGGCACCATCGGTTCGCGTGCTGGCTGTAGCGCCCGGCTGGGTGGAGGGTGATTATGCCGCGCGCGCGGACCCGGCTTACCTCCAGGCACAGATTGCACGAACACCCTTGGGGCGCATCGCCCGGCCGGATGACGTGGCGCAGGCGGTCCTCGCCGCGTGTACCCTGCTTCACTTCACCACTGGCGCCATCATTCCCGTTGATGGAGGACGTCCGCTTGCCTGACAACCGCGCCAAGGATGGGTTGAAGAAAAGCACTTCGAGACGCCTGGCACCCGATGCCCGCGCCCAGCAGATTCTGGAAGGCGCCATCTCATACTTCGCCGAGTACGGTTTCGACGGAGGCACCCGGGCGCTCGCTGCGCACATTGGCATCAGTCAGGCGTTGCTCTTCCGCTACTTTCCCAACAAGGCTGCACTGGTCGACCGCGTCTACGAAGTCGTTTTCCTGAATCGCTGGAACCCGGAATGGAGAGCGCTCCTGATGAGACGGGACCTCCCGCTCGCCACCCGGCTGGCCAGTTTCTACAAGGATTACAACCGCAGCATCGATCGCTTCGAGGTGATCCGGATCTCGCTCTTCTCGGCGCTGCGGCATGAGAGCATCAGCCAGCGCTATGTCGCCCGACTGCGCGAACAGCTCATCGCGCCCATCGTGGCCGAGTGCCGGGCCTTCGTGGGTTTGCCTTCACCCGAAATCCTGCCCTTGCACGCGCTCGAGGAGCAGCTGGTGCTCGGGCTGCATGCCACCGTGATTTACGGAATCATGCGCAAGCACGTCTTTCATGCGGCCCCGCCCACGGAGCCGGATTTCATGATCGAACTGCAGGTGGACGGATTCATCCAGTATGCAAGAGAAGCTTTCCAGCGGGTCCATGCCCATGCGGCAATCGGCAGCGGGAAAATCGTGAGCCGCAAGTTCGAGTCAATTTCCTGATGTTTCTGTCGTGAGGGCAACGTGAACTATTCCATCGAGTGCATCGCATCCTGCAACAATGAACTGGGTGAAGGCCCCATCTGGGATGAGCGCGAAGGGTTGCTCTACTGGGTGGATGGCACCGGGCGCAGGGTCGGCAGACCCGCGCTGTGGCGATTGAACCCGCGCACGGGCGAGCAACGCCACTGGGTGCTCGATCACGATGTCGGCGCCATGGCTCTGCGCAAGGAGGGCGGCGCCGTACTCGCCCTCGCCGATGGCTTCCATTTCTTCGACTTCGACACTGGTCGCCTGGAACTCATCCACCGGATCGACGAGGACCAGCCGCGCTCGCGCCTCAACGACGGCAAATGCGATCGCCGTGGCCGCTTCTTCGCCGGCGGCATGGACGACCAGGAGGAATTGCCGATCTGCGGTCTGTGGCGGCTCGATCCGGATCTGTCGGTGACGCGCGTGGAGTCGGGCATCATCTGTTCCAACGGGCCCTGCTGGAGCCCTGATGACCGCACTTTCTATTTTGCCGATACCTTCCAGCAGGTGATGTGGGCCTACGATTACGACCTGGCCACGGGAACCCTTGCCAACCGCCGTGATTTCGCCAGCACGCGCGAGGATTCCGGTTTCTTCGATGGCTCGACCGTGGACGCCGAAGGTTGCGTGTGGAACGCACTGGTCATTGGCGGTGATCTGATCCGCTACACCCCCGACGGCGAAGTGGAGCGGCGCATCGGCATGCCGGTGCGCAATATCACCAGCCTCACGTTCGGGGGCGCGGATCTCGACGAGATCTACGTCACTTCCATGGCCCGGGTGCGACACCCTGCCGTTCATGATCACTTTGCGAAGCAGGTCCGTCCGCAATTCGGCGCGGGCAGCCTGTTCCGCATCCGCGGACTTGGTATCAAAGGTCTTCCAGAACCGCGATTTGCGGGCTGAGCGAGGTTCCCCATGCAATGGTTCGCACGCCAGGTCACCCGTCTACCCGCATTTTTCGTCGTCGCGCTGCTGCTGATCAGCGTGGCGGCCCTGCAGGGCATGGTCGACCTGCGCAGCGGCCACATCCGCCTGTCGATAGATCCCGCGCTTGAACGGCTGTTGCCCGAAGGCGATGCCGAGCGCCTGTTCTATGACGAAGCCCGTCGCAAGTTCGGCAGCGACGAGTTCATTCTGCTGGTACTGGATGGTGCGGAGGTGTTCACTCCCGCCATGCTGGAGCGTATCCAGCGTGTCACGGAGCGGCTGGAAGCCGATCCTTCGGTACTGCGCGTAATCTCGCTCGCCAATGCCACGCAGGTACGCGGTATCGAAGGCGATATTGAAATCGGTCCTTTTTTCGAGACTCCGCCAACAGACCCGGAAGCACTTGCCGCCCTGCGCAAGTCCGTGCTGTCACATCCGCTCTATGGCGATGCACTGGTTGCCGCCGATGGGCGTGCCACGGCAATGGTCGTCTTTCTGGAGCAGATGGACGAGCGTGAGTTCGTCAACCGCGACATCAGCGGCCATCTCGCGGGGATCGCCCGCGATGAAGCCGGTGTCGAGGTGCTGGTCACCGGCAATCCGCATATCAAGGCCGCGTTGGGCCGGACCATCGTCTCCGAACTGGGGCTCATCCTCCCTCTGGTGGCTGGCATCACCGCCCTGCTCTGTTTTCTTGCCTTTCGTTCGCTGCGCGGGGTGCTGCTACCGGTCGGCGCCATCGGCATGTCGCTGGTCTGGACCCTGGGCGCGATGGGCTGGACCGGGACGCCGCTCAATCTCGTTTCCAACATCATCCCGCCGCTGCTGATCACCCTGTGTTTTGCGGCGGCCATGCATGTGATGTCCGAGTACTACGAAGTACTGGAGCGCACCCCCGCCCTGGACCGCGCAGCCAATACCACAGCGGTCGTGACCGTCATCAGGGAAATGGGGCTCGCGATTTTCGTCAATGGCGTGACCACCCTGCTCGGTTTCCTGTCACTGTGTACCAGCAGCGTGCTCGCGATTCGCCAGTTTGGCCTCTGGTCGGTGGTGGGCGTGCTCACCGCCACGGTGATCTCGCTGGTGTTCATCCCCGCCATGCTCGTGTTGCTCGGCCCCCCGAAGAAGCCCCACGGTAGCCATGGCGAAGGGCGCCTGGAGCGCATGGCTGTGCGCATGGGACGCTTCGACGTGCGCAATCGGCGACTCATTTTCAGCCTGGTGTTCGGTGTCCTCGCCGTGGCCGCCTTCGGCATCACGAAGGTACAGGTCTCGAGCAGCTTCGTTGGCAGCTTCATCGCCAGCTCTCCCATCCGCACCACCTTCGAGTCACTCAACGAACGTCTCGGTGGACTCAGCTCCTTTTTCATCGTGGTGGAGGCCGACGAGAATCAGGCCTTCTCGCGGCCGGAAAACCTGCGCGAACTGCGCAAGCTGCAGGACTGGCTCGAAGCCCAACCGGAAATCGGCAGCACGGCCTCGCTGGCTGACGGGGTGATGCTGCTCAACCAGGCGTTCAATGACAACGATCCTGCCGCGTTCAAGATCCCCGCCCGGCAGGGACTGGTGCGTGAACTGCTGTTCTTCGGGGGTGAGGATCTCAGCAACGGTTTCGTGGATGGTCGGCTACGCACGGCGAATATCACCATCCGGGCCAAAATCAGTGACTCAGGTGCGGTAGCAGCGCTCATGGAGCGGGTGCAGGCGCGTCTCGACCAGTTACCCAAACGCTTGAACGCTCGCCCCACCGGGGACCTCGTCCTGCTCAGCCATACCATGGATGACATCACCCAGGGCATGTTGAGCAGCAGCGGCACGGCCTTCCTGACCATCTACCTCACGCTGTGTCTGCTCCTGACTTCCTTCCGGGTCGGGCTTTATGCCCTCATTCCGAATCTGGTTCCGGTCGCGGTGTATTACGGCGCCTTGGGGCTCACCGGAATCCCCCTGAATCTGTCCACCAGCCTCATCGGTGTCATCACCCTTGGCATCGCCGTGGACGATACCGTGCACTATTTCGCGCGCTTTGCACTGGAGGCGAGGCGGCTGGGCGATGAGAAGCAGGCCACACTCACGACCTTGCGTTCGGTGATCCGGCCAGTCACGTTCACAACCGTCGGGCTGTGCCTCGGTTTCCTCGCGCTCACAGCCTCCGAGCTGCGCAATCAGGTGGAATTCGGACTGCTGTCCGCCTTCACACTGATGGTCGGGTGGGTGCTGGAGCTTACCCTCTCGCCAGCCATCTGCTCCGGCGTGAGGCTGGTCACCTTGTGGGATGTGCTGACCCTGGACCTGGGGCATGAACCACAGCGTTCGATTCCCCTCTTCCAGGGACTGACCAAACGCCAGGCCAGAATCTTTGCCCTCATGTCGAGCACAGTCGAGTTGCCGCAAGGCAAGCGCTTGTTCGCCGAGGGCGACCCCGGCGACGAGATGTTCATCATCATCGATGGTGAACTGACTGCCGGCCTCGAACGGGAGGGGCAGCGGGTCGAGTTCAACCGCATGCACCGCGGAGATGTGGTGGGTGAGGTCGCGCTCTTCGCCCAGGGGCGGAGTGCGGATGTGGATGTGACCGGGAACGTGCGCCTGCTGCGCTTCGGAGAGGCCGAACTCACCCGCCTGCGTCAGCGTTATCCCGCCATTGCAGCCGTGGTGTACGCCAACCTGAGCCGCATTCTTGCCGCGCGCATCACCAACACCATCAAGACCCTGCGCTGACTGCGCGGGCGCGCCCCTGCATCGGCGTCAAATCACGCGCATCAGGCCCTCCTGGGCCACCGACACCACGAGTTCACCGGCCTGATTGTAGAAGGTGCCGCGCGCAAGACCGCGGGCGCCGGCTGACGACACCCCTTCGCAGTAATAGAGCAGCCACTCGTCCATGCGGAAGGGCCGGTGAAACCACATCGCGTGATCAAGGCTCGCGACCACGAGGTTTTCGTTGGTGATCTGGAAACCATGATGCGCCAGCAGCGTCCAGATGAGGCCATAGTCAGACAGATAGGCCAGCATCGCGCGATGCAGGACCGGGTTGTCCGGGAGCGCATCGATGGCCTTGACCCAGGCCCGGCGGATCGGCGTTCCCTCCGCATCGCGCCCACCTTCACGGGTCTCGAGCGCGCGGATCTCGAACGGGGCTATCACCCGCACCATCCGTTGCAGGCGTGGCGGAAACGTCTCGATCCGATCCCGGCTCCACACCACCGGAGGAACTTCCTCGGGAGGCGGCACCGTCGGGCAGGGCCGCTGATACTCAATCCCGCTCTCCTGGCGATGGAAGGAGGCTTCCAGCGTGAAGATGGGCTGGCCGTGCTGGATGGCGGTCACGCGGCGCGCAGAGAAGCTTTTGCCGTCGCGACTGCGTTCAACCGAATAGATGACTGGTGAGTGGGAGTCCGCCTCGCGCAGGAAGTAGGCATGCAGCGAGTGCAGCGCGCGGTCCGGCGCCACCGTGAGCTGCGCGGCGGTGCTCGCCTCGCCCAGCACCTTGCCGCCGTAGACCCGCTTGATCAGGGTGTCTCCAATGGCACCGCGGAAAAGATTTTCCTCAAGCTTCTCCAGCGCCAGCTGACCGATGAAGGTGTCGAGTACCGGGTTCATCAGGTGAAGGCGTAGTCCGGCGTGGGGAAGGCGCCGGATTTCACATCCCGTACGTAGTTGCTGATGGCGTCATGGATGGTACCTGCGCCCTCCATGTAGTTGCGGGAAAACCGGGTGCGCTTGCCGGGCGCAATATCGAGGATGTCGTAAAGCACCAGGATCTGGCCGTCCACACCGGGGCCGGCACCGATTCCAATCACCGGCACCTTTGCTGCCCGTGTAATCTCTTCCGCGAGCGCCATCGGCACGCATTCCAGCAGCAGCATGTCGGCGCCGGCGGCCTCGAGTGCACGCGCATCCTCAATCATGCGCTGGGCAGTCTCATGCTGGCGCCCCTGAACCCGGTAGCTTCCCATCTTGAAGATTGCCTGGGGCGTGAGGCCCAGATGGGCGCACACGGGAATCCCGCACTCAGTCAGTCGCGCCACCATGTCGAGCTGCAGCGCTCCCCATTCGAGCTTCACCATTTCAGCCCCGCCCTCCTTCATCAGGCGGGCTGCGTTGTGCATGCACTCATTGGCCGAGTGATAACTCATGAAAGGCATATCGGCCATGATGAGCGCTCGTGGGGCACCGCGAGCCACCAGCCGTGTGTGGTAGATGATCTCATCCATGGTCACGGGAATGGTGGTGGCATGCCCCTGCACCACCATGCCGACCGAATCCCCCACGAGGATGAAGTCACAGCCCGCCTCATCCAGGACCCGTGCGAACGCCGCATCGTAAGCAGTGAGCGAGCAGATCCGCTCGCCATGCTCTTTCATCTGGCGCAGCGTCTGGGTGGTGACCTTGCCGGCAGTGCTGGCATGCGTACTCATGACTTGAGGGCCTGTTTGCGAGCGACACCGGCCATGAAGCGTTCCCGCTGGATGGGCGCACGCGAGTGCCGACCCTTGCCGATGAGATCCACGCCATCATGTGCTTCCACCTCGAAGGTCACGAGGCTGCTCGTGACTTCGACCACGCGCGCGGTCACGGTCACGGTAAAACCTTCGGGTGTTGCCGCCAGATGTTTCACATCGACGACTGCCCCTACCGACACCCAGCCGGGCGGCAGAAAACCCGCCAGCAGATCCGTACAGGCAATCTCCATCGCCATGATCATGTGCGGCGTGGCGTAGACCGGCGGAAGTTCAGGCACCGTGGCCTGCACCGTGAGGCCGTGGGTCACGACCAGCGAGGACTGGTGCGTGGTCCCGAGGGGGATCAAGGCCGGAAAGTCCGGCCGCGCATGGGTTTCACTGGCGCTCATGAGTGGCTCAGAGGGCGCCGGCCTGGCCTGCGATCGACATCACACGCTCAGCCTGCTTGAGATGGGGCATGTCGATCATCTTGCCATCGAGACTCAAGGTGCCAGCGTCCGGGTTGGCAGCAAACGCCGCGATGACCGCCTTGGCGTGGGCGATTTCAGCAGCCGAGGGCGTGAAAGCCTCGTTGATCACGGCCACCTGGTCGGGATGGATGGCAATCTTGCCGAGGAAGCCGTCGCGTCGTGCTTCGTTGCACTCCCGCAGCAGCTTGTCGGGGGCGCGGAAATCAGGCTGCACCGTATCCAGACCCTGCACACCCGCGGCGTGCGCCCCGAACAGGCAGAGCGAGCGTGCAAGCACATACGGTGCGGTATAGGCACCGTGTTCATCCTTGTTTGAACTCGCGCCGAGCGCCGCACCCAGATCTTCCGCGCCCCAGGTCAGGATGCGCAAGCGTGGCGCCCCCTTGTACTGGCCCAGGGTGAAAGGGGCAGCAGCTGTCTCCGTCGCGATGGCCGTGATGCCGATGGAGCCGACGGGAATTCCTGCCTGGGTTTCCAGAATCTGAAGATAGTGATCGAGTTGATGCACATGGTGCGGTCCATCGC
>JBDLQR010000095.1:0-5836 GCA_039800485.1 Pseudomonadota bacterium | reverse complement strand
CTTCGAAAATGACTTCCTTCGCCACGCCCTTTTCGTTGGACACCACATCCACGACGGTGAGGATCTCTTTGTTCATTGCATTCAACCCGTATGCTTGCGTGCTGGTGCACCGCCAATGGCGATGCCTTTGTCCGGCCACTGGGGAACGACCCGTGTCTTGTCGATTTCGGCGTAGCTCGCCTTCAACTCGGCACCCTCGCCCTCGATCACCACGCCTGTCGCATCTGCCGCGACCAGCGTGCCCTGGAAATTGCGGCGTCCCTGGACCGGCATGCGCAGGCGGACCTGCACCATCTCGCCGAGGTGCCGCTGATACTGTTGCGGTTTGAAGAGAATCCGATCCATGCCAGGGGACGAGATTTCGAGCAGGGTGTCATCCCCGAGCTTGCCCTCGGCAGTGAGGGCATCTCGCGCCTGAAGGCTCACCTTCTCGCAATCGTCGAGTGTGATTCCGTCCGGATGATCGATGTAGACGCGCAAAAGGAGGCCGCGCGGAGAGCGCTGCCTCTCTATGCCCCACAACTCGTAGCCCAATCCCTCTATGGTGGGCCCGAGCAGGGATTCCAGTGTCTCGCCTGCGATCAAATTCTGTCCTTACAAAACAAAAAGCCCCGATTTCCCGGGGCCTTTTTGCTCAGATGGTAGCGGGGGCAGGATTTGAACCTGCGACCTTCGGGTTATGAGCCCGACGAGCTGCCAGACTGCTCCACCCCGCAATTGTCAGGGCGCGGATGTTACTGAGGCAGCTAGGCTTTATCAAGCTTTTTCTGCGCTTCGCGCGATGCCGGCGGGACGCAATCCTGGTCACGCCTCATTGCAGCGAACCCTGCTGCGCACGCCGGATCAGATCATCTGCGCGGGCCCTGGTTTCGGCGTCCGAACCCGCGAGATCCCTGGCCCGTTGCGCCGTGACCAGCGCTTGACTGAAGTCGCCACTCGCATAGTCGAGGTCTGCCAGCCGCAACCAGAGTGACGCCTCTCTGGGTTTCACCTTGACCGCGCGCTCGAGTGTCGCGCGCGCTGTGATGGAATCCCCGCGTGATTGCGCCGCGTCCACTTGTGCAATCAGCTCCTTGAGTGCGGGATCCAGGAACACGGGCTCGGCAGGCAAGGGCACCGGGGTGGGGATGGCCTCGTCCATGGGCACCGGCGCCGCGGCGGGGGCGGAGTCATCAGGGAGTGCGAACACCCGGGTGCCTTCGGTGGCGGCGGGAGCGGTCGCGGGCGAGGCCCTGGTTGCGCCCGCCACCGGGCTGGCCCCGCTCCTTGCGCCGGGCGTTCGTGCCTCGACCGGAGCCGGAGGACCACCGGTGGTACAGGCTGCAAACTGGAGACACAGCACTGTCAGCATCAGGAATTGTCGCGGTTCGCCCGCTCCCCTCGAAGGGATACCGGATCCCCGCACCGCTTTACCGGCCATGTTCATATCCTCCAGAAAAAACCGCAGCCGGTGCGCCCGGACAAGGCATCATCATCTCCGGCAGGTACCGACTGTCCAGCGGTACGTGAACACCGCGCGCACAGCCCGGCTCGGTGAGCGCACTGCCGTCACGGGTCAGCCAGTACCAGTCGACGCCCTCCGGCGCGTCCATCGTGATGGCCTGAGGGCCCATCCTGCGCACAGCCTCGGTCCAGATGCGCAGCGCACCGGTTGCCCCCGTGAGACCTGCGGATTTGTTGTCGTCGCGCCCAACCCATACCGTGATCACGTCCTCCCCGGAAAAGCCGACGAACCAACTGTCACGTCCGTCATTGGAGGTCCCGGTCTTGCCCGCCATGGGCATGGCCCCCGGGAATTCTGCGCCGAGGCGCCGCGCGGTGCCGCGTTCGACGGTCTGGGTCATCAGGTACCGCGTCAGAAAGACGCTGCGCGCGTCCAGAACGCGCTCCACTTTCATGCCATACCGCTTGAGCGGGCGATTCTCCTGATCCACTACCGCCTGAATCGCACGCAAGGGAATCCGGAAACCATCGTTGGCCACGGCTTGGTAGAGCTGCGTCACTTCGTAGGGGGTCATGTCCAGGGCGCCAAGGAAAAGCGCCGGGTAGCGACTGATCCCACCCTCCACGCCCGAGACCTTGAGGGTATGACGAAGGGATTCCACACCGATACGGAACCCGAGATCCACGGTGGCGAGATTCAGGGAGCGCGCAAGGGCTTCACGCGCAGGAATGATCCCATGGTAGTCGCCATCATAGTTGCGGGGTGACCAGACCTTGCCATCCTGCCCTCGCCAGGTCTGCGGTTCATCGCGCAGCGGCGTAACCACATTGAAGCCAGGCAGGCGCGAGAACGCGGTCAGGTAGATGAAAGGCTTGATCAGAGAGCCTATCTGGCGGTGCGCGTCCAACGCCCGGTTGAAGCCCCCTGCACTGCCCTGATGACTCCCGATGATGGCCTTGATGTCCGCCGTACGGGCATCGGACACCAGCACGGCCGTCTGCAACTGACCACGCTGTCTGGGCATCGCGCGCTCGATATCCGCGATGCCGGATTTCACAGCCTGCTCCGCCGCCACCTGCGCCAGCACATCCATGCTGGTGAAAACCTTGAGACCCGCGGTCCTCAGATCTTCCTCCCGGTAGTCTCGCTTGAGCTGGCGACGCACGAGGTCGAGATATTCGGCGTACCGTCCTTCGGTACGCCATTCACCTCTGCGCAGGCCCAGCGGCGCCAGCTTGAAGGCAGCGGATTGCTCAGCGCTGATGAGAGCGTTCTCGACAAAGACATCCAGGATCACGCTGCGCCGTTCCAGCGCGCGCTCCGGGTAGCGGAACGGGTTGTAGCGGGAAGGTCCACGAACCATGCCGACCAGCAGGGCCAGCTCCGGCGTCGAAAGTTCGTTCAGCGGTCGACCGTAGTAGAACTTTGCCGCCAGACCGAAGCCGTGGATCGCGCGGTTGCCATCCTGCCCCAGAAAGACTTCGTTGACGTAGGTTTCAAGAATCTCGCTTTTGGAAAACTGACGTTCGATGGACAAGGCCATCAATGCCTCCACCAGCTTGCGCTTCAAGGTGCGCTCCTGCTCGAGGTAGAGATTCTTGACCAGTTGCTGGGTGAGCGTGCTGCCACCCTGGGCGATTCCGCCGTGCAGGAGATTGACCCAGACCGCGCGCAGGATGCCCGCCCAGTCGATACCGATGTGAGAGAAGAACCTGCGATCCTCGACCGCTGTCAGGGCGCGGATGAATTGCTCGGGAATATCGACGCTCTTCAGCAGGATGCGGTCCTCGAACCGGCTGGTATGAATGCGCCCGATCTCCAATGGCTCCAGCCTGACGATGCCCGGCGATTGTTCGCCGCGCGGCGCGGCCATCCCGGAAACGCGACCGCGTTCGAACCAGACTCTCACGGCACGCGCAGGCTCCTGACCATCCGGAAAGGCGAAACCCCGCGTTACCAGATCAAGCCGGTTGGCCTTGACGCTGTACTGCCCGGGACCATTGGGCGCCGTCACCTCCCTGTAGCCGAGGATGCCGAGTGCGGTCGCAAGTGCGGGAGCGCTGAGTGCCTTGTCTCTGAACAACTCGACCGGGCTGGCGTAGATGCGAGCGGGCAGTTCCCATTGGCGCGCATTGAAGGCCGCCACCACTTTTCGATCCAGCCATGCCCAGTACAGCACGCCGAGGAGCAGACACCAGATGACAAGGTGTTTCAGATAGAAAGTGATTCTGGCCAGCATCGCTGATTCGGAAATGGCAATTTGCCTGTGCGCGGGACCCTGAATGACCTTGATCGCTGGGGATATTCCTCGCGTGACGGGGAATATTCAGGGAGCGAGGCTGACGGGAGGATGAATGCGCTTCAGAAAGACGTGGGAGCAGGATTCAGGGACAGACCGGAACATCGGGTCCGGTGCGGGGAAGTGCCTGACTGCAACGCGCGGTCAGGCACTTCCACTACGAGTAATTCCGGAGACCCGGGATTACTTCTTCTTCGGCGCTGCCTTCTTGGCAGGAGCCTTCTTGGCCGCCGGCTTCTTGGCAACCTTCTTCTTGGCCGCAGGCTTCTTCGCAGCAGCCTTCTTCGCCGGTGCCTTCTTGGCAACCGTCTTCTTAGCAACGGCCTTCTTCGCAACGGCCTTCTTGGCCGCCGGCTTCTTCACAACCTTCTTCTTGGCCACTTTCTTGGAGGCAGCCTTCTTGGTTGCCTTCTTTTTCGCTGTCGCCATATTACAAATCCCCCTTCAACAATGGTTTGAACAAAAAATGCAACACCACACTTGGCTGTATACATCAACGTCAGGTGATATGTAAAGGTTTATAGGCGAGTTTTTCCTCGCGCGAATTTTCGATGATCCGGTTGTGTCGTCAATGCAACGACATGAATACAACGCGCATGAGAGTACTCCACCCCACATGCGCAGTTGCTTCAGGCCGCGAGTGCCGCCAGCACTCGCGTGCGAATCTCCTCCACGCTGCCAATACCTTCGATGCGCGCGAAGCGCCCGCTACCGCTGGCCTGCACGCGCTGCTGATAAAAGCCGATCAAGGGTTCGGTCTGATCGTGGTACACCTCGAGCCGTTTGCGCACGGTCTCTTCGCGATCGTCATCCCGCTGCACCAGCGGTTCGCCCGTTTCATCATCCTGGTGGGGAACCCGCGGCGGATTGAACTCGATGTGATAGGTACGCCCCGAGCCAGGGTGCACCCGGCGTCCAGACATGCGGCGGATGATCTCCGCGTCGGGGACCGCAATTTCAAGCACGCGGTCGATTTCGATGCCGATGCGCGCCAGACCTTCGGCCTGCGGAATCGTGCGCGGGAAACCGTCGAAGAGAAATCCTCTGGCGCAGTCGGGATCCTTGATGCGTTCCTCGATGAGACCGAGGATGATGTCGTCGGAAACGAGACCGCCCGCATCCATGACCTTTTTCGCTTCAACGCCCAACGGCGTGCCCGCCTTGACTGCCGCGCGCAACATGTCGCCGGTGGAAATCTTCGGGATCTGGTGTGCGGCACAGATGAAATCCGCCTGGGTGCCTTTGCCGGCCCCCGGTCCGCCCAATAAGATGACTTTCATCGAGGCTCCTTTCAGCCAATTACGATTGCTTGCGGCCCGCCGCGTCGGGCCGGACAGCCCTGAACATGGGAAGGCATGAATGAAATTCTCGCTGGACTCGGCCCCTGGCAGTCTGACCATCGCGGCCTATGCACAGGACACCGTCACCATCCACGGCCAGGTGCATCGCTTCCCGCTGATCATCACACCCGTGGCCATTCACACGGACCTGCTGCCGGACACGCTCGACGCATTGACCCCAGCGCATCTCCAGGCTGTCGCGGGACTGGGCGTGGAGATCCTCATCGTGGGCACGGGGACCCGCCAGATTTTCATCGACAGGGCGTTGATTCACGCGCTCGCGCAGCAGGGCGTGGGCCTCGAGGCCATGAACTCTCCTGCCGCCTGTCGCTGCTTCAACGTGCTCGTTGCCGAAAACCGTGCAGTTGCTGTCGCGCTGTTCAGCGGCTGAGCGACGATAGTCCACTGGCGCCTGTCGGGCAAATAGCGCCACGCGAGGCACCGTGGCACGAGCGGAGCGGGAGGCAGCTGCCGCACATGCCAGACCACTCAGCGCGCGGGCAGATACGCCGTCGGGTCGACCGCCTTGCCGCCCTTCCTGATCTCAAAATGCAGCATCACCTCTGAAGCCCCGGAATCGCCCATCAGGGCGATGGCCTGACCGCGCTCGACCCGTTGCCCCTCCTGCACCAGCAGCTTGTCGTTGTGGGCATACGCGCTGAGGTACACCTCATCATGTTTGAGGATAAGCAGCTGACCGTAACCTCTCAGACCGCTTCCGCTGTAGACCACTTCACCCGCCGCAGCCGCCTT
>JBDLQR010000094.1:0-10456 GCA_039800485.1 Pseudomonadota bacterium | reverse complement strand
ATAGCGGCCGATGAAATTGACGAAGTTTGTTCCTTGGAGCAGGAGCTGCGCCATGATTGCATTGTTGTCGTTGGCCGCAGAAACATGGCAGTCGGAGCAGGTCTTGGTTTCGGTCTTGCGCTCCGTGTGCGGGTAGTGTGGCGCAAAAGCCTGGCTTGAGAAGCCGCTCGCCGAGATGGGAGGCTGCTGATAGTAGATTCGCTCGCGATTCGCGTTCTGCGAGGACAGCACCAGTGCCGAGCTCGACCGGAAGGGCGCAATGCGGCTGCGCTTCACCGGACCATGCACACCGAGCTGGAACACGTCATCCCGCGCCACCTGCACATTGTAGGTCGCGTAATTGCGAGTCGCCTTGCCTTCGTAATGGTTGCGCTCGGTCTTGCGGTTGGCCTGGATCGGCAGATGGCACCCGGAGCAGCTCGTGGTCCAACTCGTGTGGCAGGTGTAGCAGGTCATTTTCTCATTGTCGTGCGCGAGCGCTGCGGCGCCTGCGCCCCATTTGCCTGACCGCCCCGCCTCTCCCGCGGCCATGAGCTTGGCCCGGGCAGCCTTGCCGTTGTACTCCGGATGCGCGGGATTGACCGAATCCTTGACGAGACTGACCTCCCATTCCTTGTCCGGATCAAGTGCCGCACGCTGGTAGAGCTTGCCCTCGCGCCACTCGAAACGGGGACGGCCGTCCTGGGTGCGCAGAAGCGAAAGATCCCGCCCCCCTGGTTGGGCCGCCGGGCCGCTGGTATGCAGCGTGGGATAGTTCAGGGCCGTGCCGTGGCAATCCGCGCAGTCGATTTCAATCGCGGCCGCCACTTCCCCGTAGATGTGCCCATTGCCGTGCATGTCCTGCGAGAAGTGGCAGTCCACGCAATGCATGCCCTTGTCCAGGTGAATGGACGCCATGTGCACCGTCTTCTTGAACTTGTCCGGATCATCATCCGCAACCACCCGGTTCTCGCCATCCAGCAGCTGACCCTTGCGATTGCGCTTGTGAACGGCACGAAACACCCAGCCATGCCCGTGATAGTCGGCAAACTGGGTGTGCTTCATCTCATCATTGCGCAACCAGAGATCCTTGAGGAAATCGGGATCGCGCCAGTTGCCGCGGATGACTGCTTCTTCGGGGTTGCGCTGATTGACCTCGTGAATCTCTTCATCCGAGGGATAGTGCTGCTCCGGCGGAAACATGCGCGCGGCATCCGGCTCGTAGTCGTACTGCATGTAGCCGTAGAACGAATTCACATAGATGTTCGGCTGATGCATGTGGCAGACCATGCACTGCGAAGACGGGATGGCCCGGGTGAATGCGTGGCGCAAGGGATGACCCGGGCGATCCTTCGGGATCGTCGGGTCAAGAGTCTGACTCTTGCCGGTGTTGCCGAAGGATGCGTACGGCCCGCTGTGGCCGGGTTCGCGATCATTGGCGTACACCACATGGCAGGCGGTGCAGCCGGAGGACCGGTAGTCGCCGGGATTGTCATTGGTCCCGAGGAACCACAGATGCGGATCGTTCAATCGGGTCTTGGCGAGATTGAGCACCGGAATTGCCGCCCGGAGCCCGGTTCCGGGTCCTCGGTTGCTCTGCTTGAAATCCGGGCGTCCGGGTTCATCGAGGCGCTGCAGCTGGCCGGTGTTGTTGGGAATGCCAAGCTCGGGAAAGATGCTGTTGATGACCCGCCCACCGCGTTCGAAGACGCGGAAGATATCGGCGGGCGGCGTCGTCTCCCAGGCGGGCAAGGGATACAGGCGGTCTAGCACGCCCTTGTCCACCATGAATGAATCTTCCGGCTTCACGGGATTCAGGAGCACGGCTGCAGTTCCGTCTGCCGTATAGGCTTCCCCCAACAGGTAGCGTTTGAAGGGCAGGATGCCGTTGTTGTAAGCCGCGCCGCCCCACAGCATCGCCGAGGTACTCATCAGACTGCGTTCCTGGGATTCGATGATCGGCAGGTGGCAGGCCCCGCAAGCCTCGCGCGCCACACGCAAATCTCCCGGGTTGATGAAGCGTACAAACGCCCCGTGCTCGCGATTCAGATGGGCGTAGCTGCCCTTCGGATTGGCCGCGTTCTTCCACAGTCCCGGATTCCGCGGCAGTACGTGAGCCTGGTCCATGGCAGCGCGATAACCGGGATCCTCGAGCGTTTCCTGGCCGCTGCCCGACTGATGTACGACCGAGGCATCACCCCCATGGCAATCCGTGCAACCGAGCACCACGGCAGGATTGGCGTGCATGGTGTGCTCGTCGGTCTCACGGTGGCAACTCATGCAGCCGTGGGATTTTTCGCGGGCCGCTGCCCGGGATTGTGATTTCGGTGCAGCGGGCGCCATGACGTAGTCGCGCTCGATGAGCGGCTCCTCTGAGGCAATCGCGGTGTCAGCAAAAAGGCCGGACACGGCGAATACCATCAGTAGCCACTGCAACTGCCGCGCGGCGCCCTGGCGCCACTTCTCAGAAAGTGAAGAGCGCATTGATGAAGGTCGAGTAAAGCGTGTTGTGGCGTTGTCCGCCATAGAGGTCACGCAAGCCCCGCCCGGCCAGGAGCACGGCACCGGAGGCATTGATGACCATGTTCTGGTTGAAGTAGGGCCGCCACTGCACCCCCGCGGAGAGATCAAAGCCTATCTCGTTGTCGCGCAGGGTCTGCGCCCTCAGGAATTCCAGCGTCTCGGTCTCAGCAAAGCGCAGGTGATTGACGTTGGCGATCAACCGCAGCTGTGGAGCGATGTCGAAGTCCCCACCCACACCCAGAAGGAACAGGCCGGGATTCACGAAATTGGATTGTCCCTGCTCCTTGCTGGAGCGAAGGTTGGCCAGCACACCGTTGCGGCCCGACAGCGCAATGCCCCCACCTCCAACCAGCGGGATGCCCTGCCGCACCCAGTAGCTGGTATCGGCACCGGCGAAAAGAGGGTTCTCGAAGATGGCATCAAAGCCGGTGGCGTCCTCATCCAGCGGATCACTGTCGCCACTGGCATACAGCACACTGCCGCGTAAACGTATCCAGTTGAAGTCCCGTGACAGCTCGCTCGCGTGGAAGAACGCCCGGATGTTCTGATGGTCGCCGGCAATCGGGTTGAAGTCGTGGCTACCCAGCGCGACATAGGTGCTGGTGGTGAGATTGAGGCGGCCCGCCGGCCACAGGGCGCGAAGGTGTCCGTCTCCGGAGTAGCCGAGATACGTCACCTGATAGGGCTCCGGATCCTGGGCCGCGCTGCCGACAATGGCGGGGCGGATCACGAAATCATTGGTATCCTGGTATTGCTGATCTTCACCGTTGCGGTTGTGCGCGACACTCAGTTCGGAGGTGAAGCCGACGAGCGGGAAATCCTGACGATAGACATTGAAGAGGAAGGTGTCGTCCTCGCGCAGGGCACGGGTAATGTCGTTCAGACCGCTGTTGGTGTCCTTCTCGATGCGCCGGAACCACGCCAGGTTGTACTGCCAGTGGTTGTTGTCGCGATTACCGAAGAGGCGTACACCGAATGCCAGATCCTGGAACAGGAAACCCCGGAAATCGTTGGTGTAAGGCTGGATCCCGACCCGGATGCTGTCAAAATCATATCTCGGCGACACATCCCGCAAATGGTAGTCGAGAAAGAATTCCTGGATGCCCGCGAAGGAATCATGGCGGGTGCAATGGTCGCGCTGACGATACACCTCGAACGGCCCGGTCGGCTCCAGATCGCTGACCGGATCCTCTGCCGGCACGACGGGCAGGAGATCCAGGCCATCGTCACCCGGCACATCGATGCCGACGACCGGATTGCCGGCATCGGAGGCGCTTGTGAACACATCTCCCAGTTGATCATAGTCGCCGCAGGCGAGGGGATCGGCTCGCAGCACACCCGCCTCACGTACCTCTGCGCGGTTGTAATTGAATACCGGCGCCAGCCTGAGCTCGAGCTCAGGTGGCATGTAGGTTGTGTTGCCCTTGGTGAGCGACAGATTGAGCAGCACCGTGGCAGCCTGCAGATTCTGCGTGGGATCACCAAAGGCGTCGCTCGCAGTATCACGCAAGGCGATCGTCGGATTGACCGGAATGGGCACTTCGCGGAATTCGGCCAGGCCATCCACCACCGCGCCCACATTGATGAAGATGTCATCGCCCAGCTCACGTACCGGGATGTCTCCCTTCAACACGTTCTGGTTGTAGGGGTCATACCAGGGGAACTTGAAACCCAGGGATTGCATGATGCGCCAACGGTCCGGCAAGGGCAGTGACTCGCGGGGCAGGTTCGGTGCGGGAGCGGACAGCTCAAGGCCCGTAGCGGGCGGCAGGGTCACCACTGGACGTCCTCGGGGTCCCGGGCGTGCGAGGCCAGGCATCTTCCCGGGCTCCTGACCGGAACCGATCTCATCCTCCGCATAGCGCACCGGCCCTCGCCTGGCGCCGATGGCCGTACCCGGCGCCACAAAGGGAATGAGTGCCGAGTCACCATGCGCCAAGGATGATTGCTTCACCCAAGCTGTTGCGCCGGGCAGGTTAGACAGTCTGACCAGGTACCAATCACCCTGGCGCGACAGCACGTCGAGGAGGCGGCCGCGATCAACCTCGGCCACCACGCCGGCCTTGTCATTGGGCGTGCGGAGCAGCCGCACCCGTGGTGCGGCAACCTGCACGGTCATGATGGGCGCAAGAGCGGCTTCAAGCACCAACGGCAGCAGGCTCAGGCAAAGCAGGCACCGCAGCAGGAAGCGCGAACTGCGCGGATTGTCGAAAAGCTTTGCGTGAGGCATGCCGAATCAAAGCCCCGCGCAGGGGTCCTGCACGGTACTGTCGAGAAACGGTGATTGAGGACACTGCACATACTTGAGACCGCTCACCCTGATACTTGAAGGTGGGTGGCGCGGCGGTTTGTAGGCCACCATCAACGTCGGCGGTGGAGCCGCCGCCAGTGCCTCTGTTGCCCGCTGCAAGCCGACGAACGCGATGAGATCACTTTGATCACTGCCATCCCCGGAGGCGCTGATGGCGCCGATGATGTAAAGGGAACCATTCATCTCGCGGTAGATGGGAAAGCCGCCCGGAAAAATCGTCATGCCATTGGCGAGGCCGATGTTCACGCCAACATTCGAGGAGTTCAGGGTGCAGGTGCTCGGGGTCTCGCGCAGGATCTGCAGATTGCGCAGCACGAGGTCCAGCTCCAGACCCACATTGAAAGGACTCCAGTCGGCGCCCCGGGACAAGGGTCCACGGGGCTTGCCGTCGATACCGTCCGGGAAATTGGGTCTATGGATGCTGCCTACCGCACGGGTGGAGAAGGCTCTGCCGTTACGAAACGCATCGCTGCGACCGAAGAAGGTCTGTGCACTGGTGACATAACTGCCACCTCCAGCGAGCGTGAGGCGATCAGCTGCCGTGGGTCGCGAAAAAAACACGGCCGTGCGTGCTTTCTGGATGGTGACATCACTGCTGTCGATGAGTGCGTCCGGGGTCCGTGCCTGGCCCAGCACATTGCCGGAGGCATCGACGACCGTGGCCGTGACCTGCGCATACTCGCCCAGCGGACGACGAATCTGGGAGCGTGTGACGCGGGCTACATCGAGAGTCTGCTTGAGCAAGGTCTCCACTTCCCGCTGGGTAAGGCCCAGTGCGCCCTGGCTGGCAGTAGAGGGAAATACCGATTCGCGGGGCGGCCTGCGGGGCAGTGAAAAATAACCTTCGAGCGTACCGGTAGCGGGCTGGAAGCCGGACTCCGCCTGCCCGTACTGCACACCGGTGCGCGCCCCTGTGCCCGGAAAATAATTGGTGAGCGGGACCCAGACGCCCGCCGTGGGCACGGCGCCCGTGACAGTGTCCGGCGTCAGCAGGCGACCATCCGAATCCGTGTAGCGGAGCGTGATGCCCCCCGCCGTGATGCGATCAGCGCGGATGCCAAGCTTGGGCCGGAAGCCTGCGGTGGCGGACTGCGCAATGATTTCCTCGAGATCGTTGTCGAGCGCGACAGGGTTGGTGTCCAGGTCGATGCCGTAGATGGAGTTGGCACCTGCCACCACTCCGATAGCGCCCACCATCTGCCCACTCTTGTAAAGCGGAAAGCCTCCCGGATCAGCCGCAGCGCCCAAGGGCGAAGCACGTGATCCGGGACCGATCGCCGCGCCTTTCTGGACGAAATCGCCGCATGCGAGCTGGCTGAACTGCACGCCGAACAGTGGTCCTCCGGGCGTATTCGGGAACAGGGGAGGAAAATGCCGCTGCACGATGAAGCCGGCTGTGCGTGTGCTGAAGGCGTTACCGGCCGATGAGAAATAAGCGGCAGTGATGGCTTTGGCGATGGCCGCGCGCGGCGCCGCGGAGTCACCCACGATCGGCAGATCATTCAACACGACATTGTCGAGTGCACGTACTGCAGAAAGCAGTCCGCTGCGGATACGCACCCGGCTGGGCGTTGCGCCAAGCTGGTAGAGGCCGAGCACGTTGCCTACCCGATCGGTCACTGCAACTGTCATGGCGGTCACGCCCTTGCGGGTGCTCACTTCCACGGCTTGCTGCACGATGCAGTCCACTTCTTCCGCATGCAGGCGTGGGAGCGTGTCGTGGACACCGCAGGCAGCGAATGCAAGAGGCGCGCACAGTGCGCAGAGCACCAGAAGAAACAGGGCAGGCAGCCGCAGCCTTGTCACTGTGGATTCCCCTCCGGACTGCCCGGCACAGCTGCATGCACAGTCGTCCCCGGCCAATGAAAGCCGTGGCAGAGCCCGCAGTCCGAGGCCACCTTGTCTGGTGCAGGTCTGGATCCTGCGTGGCAATCGCGGCACGTCTTGATGCCGGGCATGAGTACTTCCTCCGCGTGGGCGGAAGTGCGCGCGCCATGGCAGGTCTCGCAGGATGCCGTGCTGTGCGCGCTGTGATCGAACAGCGCCTTGGGCATGAATCCGTGTGCCTTGGGCACCGGAGCAATCTTCCACTGCGGCAGATCAGCACCCGGTGTGCCCGGCTTGCCCTTGCCCGCCAGGCGTTTGACGTCGTGACACACCACACAGGCGGTCTTTTCAAACAGTTCCACGGCCGACGCGCTCGCACGGCTATGGGCATCTCCCGCCGCGGTCGCAAATACCCGCGGGGTGCGTGACTCCCCTGGTCTCCTGACGAGCACGGTATCCGTCAGCGGGCCGGGCTCACGCGGCACCGTACCCGTCGTGGCCACGAACACATAAAACTCACGCAGCGTATCGAGCACCGCCGGGACCGGCCCGTGTGGCACCTCCCGATTGGACAGGGCCGGCTCCATCTTCAGGGCATGACAACTCTGACAATGCCTGGCCATGGTGACCGGCTTGAAGCCGACGCCGTCTGCGCCTGGTACGTGGCAATCCGCACATTTCATCTGCTGTTTGCCGGTCGGACTGCGCACGCCGCTGCGTTTCAGGTGTACGTCATGCGGAAACTTGAGCGTGGTCGCTTCCTTCAATACGCCCTTTGCAGGCAGACGCACCCGCTGGAAGCCGGGCTTGTCACTGTGCTCACGCAATTGCACCCGGAACTGCGGATGAGCATCTGCAAAATCTGAAACGGGACGCGTCTCGGTTTGCGGATACTGCGCGCGAATCTCGCTGTGGCAGTCAGCACAGTCACGGCCCACCGCGTGCCGGTTCTGCTCGGCGAGCGCAAAAGTGCCGCGATGCTCCTGGTGGCAACTCGCGCAGCGCGCTGCGAGCGCAGGCACATCAACACGGGCCGGATCCACGTGGGCATGGATGAGCTTGTGGCAACCGAGGCAATCAGCATCCTGCACCCGTTTGAACGGGGTGCTGTGGCAGACCTTGCAATCACCCGACCATGGGGCATGGGCTGCAGACATTGGCCCCGGGTTCCAGACGCGATCGAGCCCTGCCACAGTGGGCGGTGGATAGGTGTGACCCGTCTGGTCAGCGAGATGCCAAGCCTTGGCATTGGAGGCTTCGATGTAGTCCGGTGGTTTCTGCGGATCAGGCCGTGCGGCCAGCACACGCGCCTCTTGCGCGGGTTCAGCCAGGAAAGGCACCCAGGCGGCGCGCAGCGCAGCCACCCCCGGCAGCGCCAAGTATCCACCGAGCACACTGAAAAACAGGATCCACGATAGTAGCCGTCGCCCGCCGAAGGGCCGCTTCAGTCGTGCAAGCTCACGGGCCGCCGCAGATTGATTGTCGGTCTGCCCAGCCATCGCCTACCAGTACAGGAATACGCTGACGATGTGCGCAATCAGCGCCGCCAGCAGGGCGAAGGACAGGGGCACGTGGAACACCAACCAGACGTTGGTCCAGGCTTGGGTGCGCAGAAAATCTCGCATCTCCGCCAACAGACGGGCGCGTCTGACCTGCAAGGCGTAGAGCTCACGCAGACCTGCATCCCCGCCGAGGCTCGCTTCGCGCAAGGCAGCAACCGCGCGCCCGGTGGCACACTTCCGGGGTGGTCGGCCCAGGCGCCCCAGCGGTGGTGTGAACAGGCGCGCGCGCGCGGAGTCGTCGATGAGTGCCGGCCATTGCCCACCGAGGCTTGCCGCCAGGGCGCGCGAGTCCTCGTCCACTGCCGAAAGGCCGGATTGCAGGCCCGCAAGGTTGCGTCCATTGAGCAATTCACTCATGCGCAGCGGATTACGCAGATAGGCGGCGACGCCCCAGATGCCGCTCGCAATCACCAGCATCATCAGCACATAGCTGAGAGCATGAACGTTCAGTTCCCGAAAATTGATCTGGAAACCCGTGTGCAAGGTGCCGATGAGGGCAAGCGCAAGACCGAGATAGACGTGCGCGGAAAGCCAGCCGCGCAGCGTGCCGAGCCGCGCGCGATAGGCGCGCTTGCGCGCCCCGAGCAGGATGAGCCAGACGATGAGCAGCGCGCCCACGGTGCCAAGCGTGTACCCAAGCCAAGTGCCCCCGTTGGCGCCTCCGCGCGGCTGGTGCCAGGCGTAGGCGGCCACACTGGCCGCGCCGAGGAATACCATCAGCTTGAGATAGCGGAAGCCGTAGGCCGACAGCAGGGTTTCGCGTATCACGGGTGCGCGCTCACGCCCGCAAGGGCAGCTACCCGCCCCACGGCATTCCCGGCCCGCGTGGGACCCGAGAGCGTCAAGTGAGGGGTCTCAGGCTTATGGCGGGGCATTCTTGAATCGCTGTTTATTTAATTTATTCATGAGTTTATGAATAAAACTTAAACCTATTATCGAAGATAAATATCGTGCCGCACAAGGGCCTGCGGGAAAAATCCCCGCGCAGCGCAGCCGGCGACTACACTCGAACCCGGTATTCGTGCGTCCCGAGAGGCCTTCGATGAGTGAGATGTCCGATACGGGGGTTCCCCCTGAACTCAGACCCAGGCAGGCCGATCTGGGCTACGACCTCGCAAAGACCTTGACCGGGCTGGTGTCCCTGCGCACCCGGATTCCGGAAGACGCGGCCACTGCCCGGATACTGGGGACCGAGCGTGGCGGACATGGAGTTCTGCTCGATGAGCAGGGTCTGGTACTTACCATCGGCTACCTGGTGGCCGAGGCGGAGCAGGCCTGGATAGTCGACCATCGCGGGCAGGCTGTGACCGCCGAGATCCTCGCCTACGACTACGCGAGCGGTTTCGGCCTGTTGCGCGGACTGGGCCGTCTTGCTGGCTCACCCTTGCAGCTGGGCAGTGCGGCGGCGCTTGCAGCGGGTGACACGGTGGTTGTCGCCGGCGCAGGTGGTATTGGCTGGTCGCTTTCGGCAAAAGTGACAGCGCTGACGGAATTTACAGGGTACTGGGAGTACCTGCTCGAGCGGGCCATCTTCACCGCACCCGCGCACCCGGACTGGGGTGGCGCAGCGCTGCTCGATGCGCAGGGACATCTGTGCGGCATAGGTTCGCTGTATCTGGAGAACGTCGTGGGTGAGGGCGCGCCCCGCGCAGGCAACATGAGTGTGCCCGTCGACCTGCTGGTGCCCATCCTCGAGGATTTGTCACGCTACGGGCAGGTGCCAGGACCAGCCCGCCCGTGGCTTGGTGTATTCGTGGCCCAGACGGCAGACGCCCTGGTCATTGGCGGCTTGTACCCGGGTGGGCCGGGCGCCGCCGTGCTGCGTGAGGGGGATGTGATCCTCGCGCTCGGGGACACCCCGGTACGTGAGCTGCCCGCGTTCTACCGCCAGTTGTGGGCACTGGGAGAAGCCGGCGTTGAAGTGCCGCTGCGGATCAGCAGGGATCGCCGCGTGCTCGAGCTTAGGCTACGATCCATCGACCGCCGCGATGCATGGAAGAAACCGCAGGTGCACTGAATGGATACACCCGAGATCAGCACTGCTGGTCGTCTTAACCGCAAGTTCTTTTTCTCTTTCATCCGCGAATACCTCTTCGCGGGCAAACTGCGCCAGGGCCAGGTGGAAGGCCTGAATGCGCTGCTCGATGCCTGGGAAACGCAGCACACGGCCGAGGATGATCGCTGGCTGGCCTACATGCTGGGCACCGCACATCATGAAACCGCACAGACTTTGCGCCCGGTGCTTGAACGTGGC
>JBDLQR010000093.1:0-8924 GCA_039800485.1 Pseudomonadota bacterium | reverse complement strand
CACGCTCATCGAGCTGCTCATCGCGATTGTCATCTTTGCCATCGGACTGTTCGGGATAGCCGGTTTGCAGGCCAGAGGCATGCAGTTCACGCAAGGGTCGCAGCTGCGCGCCATCGCCGTGTCACAGGCTGAGGCGATGGCCGATCGCATGCGCGCCAATCCGGGTGGTGTGGTGGAAGGTCATTACAACGCGGCCGGCCCTGTACTCAAGGGAGAGATGCCGCGCACTTTCGTCAAGGACTGCGGCAAGGCTGCTTGTGACCGTCAGGAGCTCAGCCTCTACGACCTTGCAACCTGGAACGGCCCGAGTAACGGGTCTGCTCCGCAAGAATCCAACGGCGATGTCCTGCCCATCGGCGCGGGCGTCGTCTGCATCGACTCCACGCCCGCCGACGGTGACGCCGGGAACTGGGCATGCGACAACCTGGGTGGCTTGTACGCGATCAAGGTCCGCTGGACTGAACGCTCGGTGGCCGCAAATGATCAGGTAGATACCGATGGTGATGGTGATCTGGAGCAGGGGGATGCGGGCAGGAAAGGCTTGTTCATCAGGGTGCTCCCGTATGCCGATTCAGAAACGGATGGCATCAATCTGTGAACGCCGCCTCGGCAAAGAGGACGGTCAGACGCCGGCCCGACGCCATTGAGCCGAAGCTTTGCCGAGGTCTGACGCTGGTGGAGTTGATGGTCGCCATTGCTGTTGCCCTCATCTTGCTGGCCGGTGTGCTCCAGCTCTTTGTGAGCAACAAGAAAGCCTACCGTGTCCAGGAAGGCGCCAGTCTTCTGAACGAGAACTTCCGCTACGCGGTCTCGCAGCTTGAATACAGCATCCGCATGGCCGGCCACTGGGGCGGCGCCAAGGAAAGCGCGATCAGGGTGCGAGATGAAGTGGCGTTGCAAAATGACTGTGCGCTGAGTCCCGCCTTCAAGAACATTTCCGGCATGCCGCAGGACATCGCCTTCGGTGTCGAGGGCTTCGATGGTGGAACAGCGCCGCCGCTCAACTGCATCCCGGAAAGTCACTACTTTCCGGGCACCGATGTACTTCTGGTCCGTTATGCCAGCGCAGCCCGCGAGTGCCTTGCAGCCACCCGGACAGAAGAGACTGCCTGTGTGGCCGGCAAGCCTGAACTGGCGGAGCAACGGATGCTGAGGGCTGCTGCCAGCTATGGGGCAGACCTCTTTGTGGGCAAGGATTTCGGGCGGCTCTACGGGCCCAATGGCACATCCACCTCGCCGGACATCATGCCTGTCGATTCCTCAGCAGACAGGGACCTGGTTGGTAATTACAAAGTCAACTTCGAGGTCTACTTCGTGCGACGATGCAACACCCCTCCCAGGGGTGGTGAAAAGGACGAGGAGAGGCCGTGCACTGGTGATCGCTCGGACATCCCCACCCTCTCGCGTCTGGTCCTGCGGGGAGATCGCCTGACACTGGAAGATCTCGTCTCCGGTGTTGAACAGTTCCAGGTGACCTACGGTGTGGACGATGACCGGGACCGTGCACCCAACCGGTTCCTGAATGCATCTGCCGTTCGGACGGGCGATGCGAATGGCCCGCTGTGGCACAAGGTGACTGCCACCCGTTTGAGCCTCGTGATGCGGAACAATGAAAAGGACGCGACTCACACCGAGGGCACGACGATTTATCGCCTCTACGGTGGCGAGGACGGCGCGGCTTTCCAGTTCAAACCCGACAGCACGGATGCCGAGCTGTACCACCGCCGGGCTTTTTCGATTTCCGTCCAGAGCCGCAATACGCTGAGGAACATCCGATGACCCCGGCAGCCTTGCGCGCCAGGCCCGGGCAGCGCGGTCAAGGATTTGTCCTGATCATCGCCCTGGTGCTGCTGATGATCCTGTCGATGATCGCGGTGGTCGCAATGCGTACCACCACCCTCGATTTGAAAATCAGCACCAACACCGCTCTGCAGAAACGCGCATTCCAGGCCTCGGAGGGCGTGCGTGCGATGATCGGCGCGATACTCGACAGTCACACAGGAACCAAGGGTGGATGGCCTCAATCATTGTACAACGGGGGCATCCCGGACGTTGAATACGGCATGCCCGGGCTCGCTGAATACGCACCCTTCATCGAACTCGTGGACCCCAGCCCCGCCGCAGCACCGTTCAACGGTGGCTACAAGCTTGCGGATCTCGAAGACCCCGCAAACCCCCGCAGCAAGACACCCGATCTTCGTTTCTTTTCGGATGTGGACGGCGATGGCCGCATCGACTCGGAGGACGTACGCGCGGACGTCTGGATCACCCGGCTTGGCCTGAAGGTGGATCGCGGCAAGACCCTCGGGCAGACCTCACGGGTGACTTATGTGGTCTACCACATCAAGGCCATAGGCTACAGCGCGGATGATGCACGCGTGGAAACCACGGCCGAATACCGCGCACTCCTCAATTGACGTGAACACCCGTTCGACCAGGATGGATACCCCATGAACACCAGCGTTGATTTACAGCCCAGAGGGGCCATGTTCGCAGGATTGCTGCTGGCTCTTGTGCTGAGCCCCCTCGTGATCGTCTCCCCCGCGCAGGCGGGACCGTCCGGAGCCCGCATGGCCAGTTTCGCGGCATCACCCGTGGATGTCGCCGAGAGCGTACCGCCTGTCGTCATGCTCACGATGTCGATGGATCACCAGTACTTTTTCAAGGCCTACAACGACTACACCGATCTCACTGGCGATGGGGATGTCGAACGCACTTACGATGACAGCTTCGATTACTACGGTTACTTCCATTCGCGCCGGTGTTATCGCTACGACGATGCACAGGGACGATTCAACCCCGTGGGCCTCGCCACGGGCCCCAACACGCACCACTGCACTGCAGCCCTCGATGATGCCTGGAGCGGAAACTTCCTGAACTGGGCTTCCATGACACGCATGGATGTGGTGCGCAAGATTCTTTACGGCGGCTATCGCTCCAGCGACACGGCGAGCCTCACTGTCCTGGAGCGGGCCCATCTTCCCAGCGATGCCCATGCCTTCGTGAAGTACTACAACGGCGATGACATCAACTCTCTGGTGCCCTCAGGCTATGGTTCGATCAAGGTCGATGGTGCCAATGGGGGCAACCCCAACAAGGTAGATGATGCCGATGAAGGCATCTCCATCTGCAACGTGTCATTTGCATCCAGTGGTACGTCCCAAGGCACGAACGAGGCTCCAGCGCAGGCGCCCCTGATGCGTTTCGTGCGCAAGAATTACCAGCTCTGGACAGCCAACGAGGTGCGCCAGTGTACCTGGCGTGATGAGTACGGCATCCAGTCAAACGGTAACAGACCCGAGAATTCCGGGATCAACGCCGCCAGTTCCGACCCACCGGATACGGATGCGCTACGGACGCCTGCCGGGGCCCGTGATCACATCGCGCGGGTGTCGACCTGTGTCGCAGCTTTTCACGACAGTGCGGACAATCGGGAGAATTGCCGTGCCTACGGGGACAACCTCAAACCTGAGGGCCTTCTGCAGCGCTACGGGCTGGATGGCACGGTGCGGTTCGGCCTGGTGACCGGCAGCTACCAGAAGAATCTTTCGGGGGGTGTGCTGCGCAAGGCCGCGGGGGTGATGAGCGACGAGGTCAGTGCTACCGATGGCACTTTCATCGCCCGAACCGGCGCCACCCCCGGAATCATCCGCACGCTCAATGCCGTGAGAATCTATGGATATTCCTATGCGCAAGGGAACTATCTCGGGGCCGACGACAACTGCGGCTTTCAGCAGACAAGCTTCACGGAAGGAACGTGCAAAAGCTGGGGCAACCCGGTGTCTGAAATCTACCTGGAGTCCTTGCGCTATCTCGCCTTGAGTAACGAGCGCAGTCCCACTTCGGCATTCAACGCCGATGATTCACGCTTGATACCAGGCCTGGTCCAGGACAACTGGAGCAAGGCACCGCTTGACGCCAACAACTACTGTGCGTCGCTGAGCGCCCTGGTCTTCAATGCCAGTGTCAGCTCCTACGATGAAGACCAGACCACATTCGGGTCGGTCAATGGCAAGGCGCTGACCGCCAAGGTCGGCGATGGTGAAGGAATAACTGGCGGCCGATACTTCATCGGCCGGACTGCAAGTCAGACGGATGAAATCTGCACGCCCAAGACAATTGCAGGTCTGGGTGATGCGCTGGGCTTGTGCCCCGAGGCGCCTACCCTGACCGGGTCTTACCATCTGGCCGGCCTTGCCCACTACGCGCGCACGACGGATCTCCGGCCGGATGCAGCGTTTCCGAAAGACCAGTCAGTTCGCACGTTCGCAGTGTCTCTGGCCACGAGCACGCCCGTGATCGAGGCCCACCTGGGTGATCCTTCGACGGCAACACCGTTGGCGCCGGTCCCGAAGGTCCGGATCCTGCCCGCCTACCGTCTGCGTGCCGGAGGCAACAACACTGATGAGTCCCTGAACACACCTTCGCGTGATGGTGCGGGATCGATGGTGGACTTCAAGGTCATTACCCCGCATACGATGGTGGCCGGTCCGGGGAGCGTGAACCCGGCCCCTGCCGGCTCTTCAACAGGCCACTACTACGCGAAGTTCTGGATGAACTGGGAGGACAGTGAACAGGGAGGCGATTTCGATCAGGACTCCTGGGGGACCTACGAGTACCGCGTCAACACCAATGTGAAGCCTGCGACAGTTGCGGTGACGACCAACATGGTGTCGGGCATCGGCGGTGGCTTTCGGCAACTCTTCGGCTTCGTCATCAGCGGGACCACCCAGGATGGCTTCCATGCCTACTCGGGGACCCAGGGCGGTGGCACGGATGGCGCCAATTTCACTGACCCGACGGGGGTCAAGGGGTGCCGGAACTGCCAGGCGCTCAACGGAACAGGTGGCGGTCGCTCGCCCCAGGTCGGTCCGCAATCCCACACCTTCTCGGTGCGCGAGGGCGGAGCCGAGGGCCTGCTCGAATCCCCGCTCTACTACGCCGCCAAGTGGGGTGGCTTCGACGACCTCGATGGCGATGGCACGCCCAATCTCCAGCTGGAATGGGACGTCAAGAACACCAACGGAGAGTTTGTCGATGGAGGGGACGGAATTCCCGACAACTACTTTTTTGTCACCAACCCTTCGGCACTCGAGGACTCCCTGACCACCATCCTCAATGCAATCCTCGAGCGGGTGTCGGCTGGCAGCGCCGCCGCGGTGCTCGCCAATGATCGCAAAGGCAACGGCGCGATTTTCCAGGCTACTTATGAGCCTTCCAAGCGCGATTTCACCGAGTCACGCAACGAAGTACGCTGGATTGGCAATCTTTACAGCCTGTGGCTGGACAACGCCGGCTATCTGCGCGAGGACGCGGGCCAGAAAGGCAGGCTCGAAGGCTACAACACCGATCCCCGAGTCGAGCTGTTCTTTGATGAGATCACGCGCAGGACTCGCATCAAGCGCTACTCGAGCAAGAATGATCTGGAGTTCGAGGAATCCGCCTTCGTGGTGCGCGAGCTGAACAGCCTGCAGCCCATATGGAGCGCGAGTGAGCGGCTGGCTGATTTGTCGGATGAATCCATCACCCGGCAGAGAACCTATACCGCGCCGGCCGAAAGCGGACGGCATATCCTCACCTGGTTGGACACCGATCTGGACGGCGTCGCTGACACCAATGAACAGGTGCCTTTCATCGCCGACAGTTTCAGCGGCAACCGCCACATGTGGCTGGACACTGATACGCCAGAGGCCGGTGCGCGTCTGGTCGAGTGGACTCGTGGCCGCCACCAGGGCATGGGTGAGTTCCGCTCCCGTCTGCTGGATTATGCCGGCGACGGCTCCACGATCACGGCTGGCGGTCATCCCGAGGTGATGCGGCTTGCTGACATCATCCACTCAGCGCCGGTGGCGGTAGCCGCACCCAGCGAAGGCTTCGACTTTGCGCTGGGCGACAGTTCCTACGCGAAATTCAGGGAGCGCTACCGAAACCGTCGACAGGTCATCTACGCAGGTTCGAACGGGGGCATGATCCACGCGTTCAACGCAGGCTTTCACGATGCGACGGCAAAAGCTTTCACACTCTCGGGTAAAAACTCTGAGGTCGCACACCCGCTGGGGTCTGAGCTCTGGGCTTATGTGCCACGAAACCTGCTGCCTCACCTGCAGTGGGCAGCCCGCAAGGACTACAGCCATGTTTACTATGTGGATGGTGCAGCAACTGCTTATGACGTGAAAATCTTCGGCAGCGGCGATCAGGATCACCCGGGCGGCTGGGGAACCATTCTGGTCGTGGGGATGGGTTATGGAGGCGGCTCCGATGAAAACGGCATCGTGGTGGACTCTGCGAAGGACGGACTTGCAGGGGCCAACAGCGATGGAAACCCCCAGGATGATGTACGGACCAAGTCCGCCATCGTGATTCTCGATGTGACCAATCCGGAGGTCCCTCCACGCCTGCTGGCCGAGCTCTCGCCCCCGAACCTGCAGTACACCAAGTCCACACCACATCCCGTGGTGGTGAATGGAGGAAGCAGTTCAGGCAAGTGGTTCCTGGTGATGGGCTCCGGTCCCTCTGATCAGGCATCCGCGTCCTATCGAAGCGGCGGCTCGAGGTTTGCGGAAGTCTTCGTCTATGACCTCACCCGTCTCGGTGAGGGGGCTGGCGGACTTGTCCGCAAGCTGGCCCTTCCATCCACCGGCACGCCCCCGCGTAATACCGATGTCTTCATCGGAGACATCACCGGCGTGGATTTCGATTTCGACTATTCCAGCGACGCGCTTTATTTCGGTACGGTGGGTGCGGCGACGGACGACCCAGCTATCAATCAAGGTGCGCTCTATCGGGTGCTGCTCAATGGTTCCACCGATCCGGCAGCGTGGTCCCAGCCCTTCACGTTGCTCTCGGGAGTCAACCAACCGTTTTCCCGAGCGCCGACGCTGCAGCTCGACGAGCGCAGGAACAGATGGGTGGTGGCTGCCAGTGGCCGCTTCGAAGTGGATGCAGATCGCGGGACCAAAGCCAGGCAGACTTTGTATGGATTCCTCGATCCACCGCTGCGCGCATCTCGTGCGGCCTCTTCACTGGTGAATGTCTCGGACGCGGTAGTCACTTCAAGCGGCATCCGGCTCACCGCAGACGGACAGGCGACGGTCGTTGACCGCGGTACCCTGACCGCACGGATCCTTGACGCCGGGGGATGGCGGCGTGACTTCAGCCATGGTCCCGGCGGCCCGGCACAGAGAGGGGTGCGCGGGGTGGCAGCGGAAAATGGCCTGCTGCTGGTACCAGCCTATACACCGGACACCGCGCTGTGCACGGCAGAGGGCAAGAGCACGCTGCTCGGTCTCTCGCTCGCCACCGGCACAGCGACCGCCGAGGGTGTGTTCGGCAGCATTCCCTGTGCGATTTGCGAAGACCCTACAGACCTCGAGATGCCGCCCTCCCCCATGGTTGAAAATGTGCTGAATCCGGGAACCTATCAAATCCAGGAATACGAGGGCCTGATGGATCTGCCCTCACTGGTGAGTCGTCAGGCGGAAAACATGACCGGCCAGATCAATGGCCGCGCCTGCGCTACCAGTTCCACGGCCGCCCAGATCTGCGAGAACGCCCGACTGGAGGACGCAGTATTCAGCGGTGAGATTTCCTGGCGGGAGAGGAAGTCGGATGAGTAGCGAATCCAGCCACTGCTCTGGCCGTACAGCCGCCATGATGCGGGTTCGGCCTCCATCGGCTGGCGCTGCCGGCGTCACCCTCATCGAACTGATGATAGTGGTCGCCGTGGTCGGCATTCTGGCAGTGATTGCCTACCCTTCGTACCAGGACTACATCCGGCGTGCGAAGCGCGCCGAGGCCAAGGCTCTGCTGTTGGAGCTGGAGCAGCGGCTCGGCCGTTTCTACTTTGATCGGCAGCGCTACCCGGCGGATCTGAAAGAACTGGGGTATGCCAGCTCCGGGGCGATCTCTGCAGAGGGAAACTACTCAGGTGCGGTGAGCGTCGGCCCGTCCGGGGATCTGACTACCTCCTACCTCGTCACGGCCACACCAAATCCGCCGCACGACGATCCGGACTGCGGCGCGCTCACGCTCAACTCGCGAGGAACCCACGGAGCATCCAAGGCAGGACTTGCGGAAGGTGGCGAACTGGCGGGCGAAGATGCTGAGCGCATTGCCCGGGAGTGCTGGCGTTGAGGCTGCAAAACCGCCTGTGCACCTTCTGCCTGCTTTTCAGCACTCTCGCGATCACGCTGCCTGCACCGGCGGCTGAGGTCTACCGCTGGACAGATGAGAACGGCCGGGTCGTTTTTTCGGAAACGGTGCCACCCGGCGTGGAGGCGGAGAAGATCTCGACCCGAGTGGCGCCACGCACGGCTGACAATCCGTCCCCACCTCCGGCCCAACGCCAGCAAGAGTCCGTTGCCCGTGAAGAACCCGCAAATGCCGAAGCGCGGAAGCCACCCGAGGATCCCGCGCTTCGCGCGGCGAACTGCCAGAAGGCGCGAGGCGTGCTCAATGAGTTGGAGACGCGCCCGCGAGTGAAGGCACTGGACGCTTCGGGCGAGCCTTATTTCATCACTGACGAAGAGCGTGCAGAGCGCACGGCGGCCGCGAAGAAGAGCATCGAGGCCTGGTGCGATTGACCATGGCCTCGTGTGTCCGGCTCAGGCAGCGTCTTCCTGATCGCCAGCCCTGACCAGTTCCCGTGGCAGACTGAAGACCACCTGCTCCTTGATACCCGGGACCTCGTTGACTGCCAGGCCGCCCCAGGCTTTCAGACGGGCGACGACCTCCTCTACCAGCACTTCCGGTGCGGAAGCACCTGCAGTCACGCCCACGCTGCGCTTGCCTTCCAGCCATTCACGCTGAATTTCGCCTGCGTTGTCGATGAGATACGCCGCAATGCCCTGCTTCTCGGCGATCTCCTTCAGGCGCGTGGAATTGGAACTGGTCTGGGAGCCGACCACCAGGATGAGATCGCAGTT
>JBDLQR010000092.1:0-2535 GCA_039800485.1 Pseudomonadota bacterium | reverse complement strand
ACGCACAGCGCACCATTACCCCGGCTGTAGTTGAGCAGATCGGGAAAGGGCCGACCCTCCGCCGCCAGCAACCAGTGCAAGGCGTGAGCGAACCGTGCCTGGCCTTGTGGTGTTTCCTGACCGGCCTGTGCAACCAGCGTGGCCTTAAGCGGGACAGGCGAAGACACGCTGGCGGCGAGTGCATGGCCCTGACTGCTCAAGTGCTTGCCCGCTGCCGCTTGTGCGTAAATGCCGAGCATGGCGGTGCCGTGGCGATCCTCTACCTGTCTGCGAGTGCTGGCATCACCCTGCAAAAAAATGCGCCCGAGTCCCGCGCTAAGCGTGGGATGGGTGATGTCCGGTGGGGTGTCGATGATGCCGAGCACAAGGCCTTTCGCACCGCTTTGCGCGATGGACTTCTCGCCTACGCACAAGTCCGTGCTGCCGATGGTTGCCGGGACCAGACTTTCATCGTCCACATCGCCCAGCCTGTAGAGTGAACCGCCATTTCGCTCGACCCTGTCATGCAACGCTGGCACCACTTGCCCCGCCGTGGCTGTTGGGAAAAACACCAGCCAGGCGTTGAGCAAGGGCAGGGCCTGCAGGTGGATCTCGTCGGTCAGTGACGGTGGCACGCTTTCCAGCAGGCGCGCACGCGCAGCGGCCTCACGCTTTGCAAAGTCCTCGCGCCGCAGCCGGCAAATGGCCTGTCGTTGATCCTGGACGGATGAATTCGACAGCTTGATGCCAGCCACCCGGTCTGCAACACCTGCAGCATCCTTGTGCAGGATGAGTACCGCGGCTTGAGGCTCTCCGGCCTGCACGGGCTGCGCCGCACCCGAGCCGCACAGGAGGCCCGGTAGCAGGCAGCACAAACTGGCGAAACGCTTGAGTCGACGCAGTGGTCAGCCCTCAGGAATGTTCGGGGCGAGCGGCGCGCCTGGCGCCGCCCACACCGTTCGTGATCAGCCGAATTGCTTCAGGAAGCCGTGCAGATCAGCATTGAACATCATCGGCTTTTCCAGCTGGCAGAAGTGACCGACGTCGTCATAGATCTTGAGCGTGGAGCCCGGAATGCCATCCGCAAGAAACTGGTTGTGCGCCAGAGTCGTCGCAAAGTCTTCCTTGCCGGCGATGATGAGCGTCGGCTGGGTGATGTGCTTCAGGCGGTCCGAGATATTCCAGTTGAACACTCCATTCGGATCCATGGCGCTCGCAAAGAACACCTGCTCACTGAAGTTGTCCGGGTTGCGGAAGCAGCCCTCCATGTAATGCAGGATCTCGGGGCGGTCCTGCTTGGATTTGGCGGAGACCGTTCCCTGCAGCAGCGCGCTGAACAGTCCACGCCAGTCTTTCTGCATGGCTTCTGCTGCAGCGGGATCCATGCCTGCGGCCATGTTGGTGGCACTGCTCAGGATGAGATTGCCGAGCACGCGCTGTGGGGTATCGAGGCTGGTCTGCATGGCGATCATGCCGCCAATCGAGTTGCCCACCAGCACCGCACGATCAATCCCCGCATGGTCGAGAATCGCGGCCACATCAGCTGCCATTTCCTGGATGGCATAGCCGCTTGCCGGCTTGTCCGACAGGCCATGACCCCGGTGATCCACCACCAGGCAGCGGTGTTCGCGCGCAAATTCGAACAGCTGATTGGCCCAGATGTAGCGGTTGGTGGTCCAGGGATGCAGGAACACGATGGGCAAGCCCTTGCCGAAGGATTCGTAGTAGACGTTGACGCCCTGGCGATTGACGTGTGGCATGTGCGTACGACCTCTCTGCTTGGTGAGACTGAATGGAAGGAAACGGGATGATAGCGGACATCCCCGATGCGTAAACCCGGAATCCTCCCACTGGCTGCGTACTCCGATGCGCCTATACTTCAGCCCTGAATTGCCAGTCAGACCCTTCGGGAGAACCCCATGTCCGCACCTGGAGCCCTGCCGGACGGCCTCGTCGCCGTCGTCAAGAAAGACTGTCCTACCTGCGTGCTCGTCGATCCGGTGCTGGTGGCATTGGAACGCGCGGGAGTGGCGCTCACCGTTTATGTGCAGGATGACCCTGCGTTTTCGCAGGTGCGCCACGTGGTGGATGACACCGCACTCGCCTGGTCCTTTCATCTCGGCGTGGAGACGGTCCCCACGCTCATACGCCTGGTCGATGGTCAGGAAACCGGTCGCGCCGTCGGTTGGGAAAAGCACGAATGGCAGGCGCTGTCCGGCATGCCCGCGCTAGGTGCTGACTTGCCGGATTATCGCCCGGGCTGCGGTTCGCGTTCAGTGGAGCCCGGCATCGCGGAGCAGCTTGCGGTGCGCCACGGCGCAGTCCGCATGGCTGCCCGCCGCGTGGAAGTCCCGCCGCTGGAAGATCCCGAGGAGCTTTGCTTCGATCGCGGCTGGAGCGACGGCCTGCCGGTCATTCCGCCTACGGAAACCCGCGTCTATCGCATGCTGCAGGGCACCTCACGCGCACCGGACGAAGTGCTCGGCCTGATGCCGCCCAACCTCGTGCCGTGCACGGTGGAGAAGGTTGCCATCAATGCCGTGATGGCAGGCTGCA
>JBDLQR010000091.1:0-3216 GCA_039800485.1 Pseudomonadota bacterium | reverse complement strand
GCCTCGCAATATCACTTCAATCACCATGAGGTCGCCTGCTTCCCGACCATCGTGATCAACGACACCAGCAAGACCCAGTACCTGTTCCGGATCAACAAGGGTCGCGAGGACGCCCATCAGTCAATCAATGAGTACATGCCGGAAGAGGCACGCCCAATTCCCTTCTCTCACATGTTGTACATTGGCGATGGGCTGACCGATGTGCCTTGCATGACGGTGGCCAAGAAGTACGGTGGATTTGCCGTAGCCGTGCACAATCCGGCCCATGAGACATCGCTTGAAACCTGTCGCGAACTGGTCAGGGCCGAGCGCATAGACTATTTTGCAGCCGCTGACTATCGACCCGGCCGGGAGCTCGAGAAAAGAGTGCGTACCCTGCTGGACCTCATCACCGCCCGCATTCTTTTCGCCCGGGAACGCCATGCTTTTCTTCAATCCCTCTCCTGAAAACGTCCGCCTGTTCAAGCGTCCGGGCTGGCTGCTGTGTCTGCTGCTGCTCACCGCATGCAAGGCACCGGACCTGAAGCCGGGCTTCCTGAAGAAGGAACCGCCGCCGCGGGCGGCTGCGCCGCTACCCGAACCCGTGGTGGATCCCTCACTCACCCCACGGGAACTGCTGACCGCACGCCTCATCAATTCGCGCAAGGCGGACTCTGCGACACCGGGGTTGACCGTTGGCAAGCTCATCGAGTTTGCCGATCGCTATCTCGCCTGCGATTGCGCCAACACCCGTTTTGCCAAGGCATGGCATCGCATCGACGGCGGCTACGAGTTGTCCACCAACGCCGGTCAGGTACGCCCACTGCGTTTCATGTGCACCGGCAGTGCGGAAGCGCTCGAGTGCTATCTGACGGAGATCGATCGGGGGCCGCATCTGCCGGTCCTGACAGAGCGCTTCATGCCGGGCGGGGACTTCATCACTTTCATCTACGAAAACGGTCTCAGCTGCCCTCGCGTGGAGCCTTGCCCCGCCCCCGTGCCGGGGGTCGCGCAATGATCGGCTGACGACAACCCGGACGCGCAGCGCAGCGCGAAAAACTTGCGCTACACTGGCCGCGCGCGATCGTGCGCCTTCCTGAGCCAGTTGCCTGCCATGCCTCCTTCAGTGACCGACGATGTCGACCCCCTTGAAACCAGTGAATGGCTGGAAGCCCTTGCCGCCGTTGCCGAGGCCGAAGGCATCGAGCGTGCACACTACCTGCTGGAGCGCATGATCGATTCGGCGCGCCGCTCCGGTGTTGATCTGCCGTATTCCGCCAACACCGCCTACATCAACACCATCCCGCCGCACCTCGAGCAGTACACGGCCGGCGATCCCGCGCTGGAATGGCGCATCCGTTCCATCAATCGCTGGAATGCCATGGCCATGGTCGTCAGGGCCAATCGCAAGAACACCGAGCTGGGCGGGCACATCGCGAGCTACGCCTCGGCCGCCACGCTCTATGAAGTCGGATACAGCCATTTCTGGCACGGCCCCAGCGAGTCCCACGGCGGGGATCTCATCTTCATGCAGGGGCACTCCGCGCCCGGCATCTACGCGCGGGCCTACCTGCTCGGACTGATCAGCGAAGACCAGCTCGACAACTTCCGGCAGGAGGTCGGTGGCAAGGGTCTGAGTTCCTATCCGCATCCCTGGCTGATGCCGGAATTCTGGCAGTTCCCGACGGTGTCCATGGGCCTCGGTCCCATCATGGCCATCTATCAGGCGCGCTTCATGCGTTACCTCGAACACCGCGGCCTGGCCCGTACGGAAGGGCGCAAGGTCTGGGCTTTCATGGGTGATGGCGAGATGGATGAGCCGGAGTCCTTCGGCGCGGCGGCCCTGGCCTCTCGCGAGAAGCTCGACAATCTGGTCTTCGTCATCAACTGCAACCTGCAGCGCCTGGACGGGCCGGTTCGTGGCAACGGCAAGATCATCCAGGAGCTGGAATCGGATTTCCGGGGCGCAGGCTGGAATGTCATCAAGGTGATCTGGGGCGCGGCCTGGGATTCGCTGCTCGCAAGGGATACCAAAGGACTGCTGCTGCGCCGGATGGAGGAAGTGGTCGATGGCGAATACCAGGCACTCAAGGCTGTCAACGGCGCCTACGTCCGGGAGCGTTTCTTCGGCAAATACCCGGAGCTCAAGCAACTCGTGGCCAGCATGAGCGACGAGGACATCTGGCGCCTCAACCGGGGTGGACATGATCCGCACAAGGTCTACGCCGCCTATGCACGCGCCATGGCACACACCGGCCAACCGACTGTCATCCTGTGCAAGACAGTCAAGGGCTACGGCATGGGTGAGGCCGGCGAAGGCAAGATGATCACGCACCAGCAGAAGAAGCTGGGCGAAGATGCGCTGCGCCACTTCCGCGATCGCTTCAACCTGCCGATTCCTGATGCAGATCTGCCCTCGGCCCCCTACTACCGGCCACCGGAAGACAGCCCGGAAATGAAATACCTGCGCGAACGCACGGCCGCGATGGGTGGGTTCCTCCCGCGCCGACGGCCAAAGGCCAGTGCGCCACTCAAGGTACCGGGCATCGAGATGTTCGAGGCCGTACTCAAAGGCACCGAGGATCGCGAAATCTCCACCACCATGGCCTTCGTGCGCCTGCTCGCAGTGCTCACCCGCGAGAAGACCCTGTCTTCGCGAGTGGTGCCGATCGTGCCGGACGAGGCGCGTACCTTCGGCATGGAAGGCATGTTCCGCCAGCTTGGCATCTATTCCTCCGTGGGCCAGCTCTACGAGCCAGTGGACCACGAGGAGCTCATGTACTACCGGGAAGACATCAAAGGTCAGATCCTCGAGGAGGGCATCAACGAGGCCGGTGCCATGTGCTCATGGATTGCAGCTGCCACCGCCTACTCCAGCCATGACCTGCAGATGATCCCTTTCTACATCTTCTACTCCATGTTCGGCTTCCAGCGCGTCGGGGATCTCGCGTGGGCTGCTGGCGACATGCAGGCGCGCGGCTTCCTGCTCGGCGGCACGGCCGGACGAACCACGCTGGGCGGCGAAGGCCTGCAGCATCAGGACGGGCACAGCCACCTCCTGGCGGCCACCATTCCCAACTGCCGCAGCTTTGATCCGACCTTCGCCTATGAACTGGCGGTCATCATCCATCACGGCATGAAGCAGATGCTCGAGGCGCAGGAAAACTGCTTCTACTACATCACCGTGATGAACGAGAACTATGCCCACCCGGCCTTGCCGCAGGGCGCTGAAGAAGG
>JBDLQR010000090.1:0-2816 GCA_039800485.1 Pseudomonadota bacterium | reverse complement strand
GCCCGGGTAGCCGAGGAGCTTGGTTACGATTGTGCGTGGTTCTATGACTCCCCTCCCCTTTACCCGGATGTCTGGGTACAGCTGTGCCGTGCCGCTGAGATTACGTCCAAGATTCGCCTTGCCACCGGCGTGCTCGTGCCGCATCTGCGCCACCCGATGACCACCGCCTCGGCCATCGGCACCCTGGTGTCGCTTGCCGGCCAGGATCGTGTCGTGGTCGGCATCGGCTCCGGCTTCACGGCCTGCGTGAGCATGGGCCGGCGCCCCCTGACCTGGCGTTATGTGACCCAATACATCGAAGCCCTGCGCGGTCTGCTGCGCGGCGAGGAAGTGGAATGGGACGGTGGCGTCATCAAGATGCTGCATTGGGAGGGCTATGCGCCCAAGCGCCCGATAGACGTGCCGTTCGTGATCGCGGCCGGCGGCCCCAAGGGTATGGAGGTGGCGAAGAGCCACGGCCAGGGAGTCTTCACTCCTTTCGCGGCTGTAGGGGGCTTTGACTGGAGTGTCGCGCTGATCATGGGCACCGTCCTCGAGGAGGGCGAGGCCCCCGGTTCTGCACGCGCCATCGACGCCGCTGGCCACGGCGCGGCCACGATGTTCCATTACGCGCTGGAGCATCGCCTGCTGGAAAGTCTGGAGGGCGGCGAAGCCTGGAAAGCGGTTTACGACGCCGTGCCGGAAAAAACCCGCCACCTGGCTCTGCATGACGGTCATCTCGTGGGCGTGAATGAGCGCGATCGGGTCTTCGTCACCGGAGACCTCCTCGCCAAACAAGGGCTCTGCGCCAGTCCCACTGCCTGGCGCGAGCGACTGGCGGCACTTGAAGCGGAAGGCGCCACGGAAATTGCCTACCAGCCTGCGGGCCAGAACATCCGCCGTGAGCTCGAGGCCTTTGCCAAGGTCATGCGGGGCTGAGATCGGGCCGGACCTCGCGCGCCGCTTCAGGCCTGCCGCGCACGCACCCCAAGCGTCGCGCTCCGGACTGACCACCCTTGAGCGTTCCCCCCCGCCGACGATTGGGGGACAATGCGCCCCCTCGGATGCCGATCCTCCGGTTGATCGGCACCGAGTCCCGGGTCGGCATGCCGACCTCGCCAGTCACCCAACGGGTTGTGCGCAATGATCCTGATGCTCGATAACTACGATTCCTTCACCTACAACCTGGTGCAGTACTGCGGCGAGTTGGGGCATGAGGTGGAAGTCGTGCGTAATGACGCCATTGATCTGGACGGGATCCGCCGCCGGGCGCCCAGCCACATCATCGTCTCGCCCGGTCCCTGTACCCCCAATGAGGCCGGGATCTCGCTCTCCGTGGTGAAGGCGCTTGCGCCGGAGTTTCCCATTCTGGGCGTATGCCTAGGGCATCAGTGCATAGGTCAGGCGTACGGCGGCAAGGTGATTCATGCCCGCCAGGTGATGCACGGTAAAACTTCAGCCATCCACCACCGCGGGACTGGCCTGTTCCGGGACATTCCCGATCAGTTCATTGCCACCCGCTACCACTCGCTGGTGATTGAAAAAGAAACCTGTCCTCCGTGTCTGGAGGTCACTGCATGGACCACACTGGACTCGGGGGAGATGGATGAGATCATGGGTGTCCAGCACCGCGATCTCCCGCTCTTTGGTGTGCAATTCCATCCCGAAGCCATCCTGACCCAGCATGGTCACCAACTGCTGCGGAATTTCTTTGAAGTCACGCGCTGAGTCAGGCTCATGAATATTCGAACAGCAATTGCCCACGCGGTCGAGGGTCGTCATCTCTCCTTCGCCGAGATGTCGGCGGTGATGAAACAGATCATGGCTGGAGAAGCCTCACCGGCGCAGATTGGCGGCCTGCTGGTGGCTTTGCGCATGAAGGGCGAGACCGTCGACGAAATCACCGCGGCCGCGACCGTCATGCGCGAACTCTCACTCAAGGTGGACGTCGGGATCACGCCGCTCATCGATACCTGTGGCACCGGAGGTGATGCCACTGGCACCTTCAATGTCTCCACCGCGGCAGCTTTCGTGGTGGCGGCGGGCGGTGGGCATGTGGCCAAGCACGGTAATCGGTCCGTCTCCAGCGCAAGTGGCTCTGCCGACCTGCTGGAAGCCGCGGGAGTCGATCTCACGTTGTCCCCGGACGACATCGCGCGTTGCATACGTGAGACGGGCTTCGGCTTCATGTTCGCCCAGGCACATCATGGGGCCACCCGGCACGCGGCCGGCCCTCGGCGCGAGCTCGGCATTCGCACCATGTTCAATGCTCTCGGCCCGTTGACCAACCCCGCAGGTGCGGAACGCATGGTGGTGGGCCTGTTCAGTGCTGATTGGGTGCCCCGGATCGCCGAGGTGCTCAAGCAGCTCGGTATCGCACGCGCGATGGTGCTGCATGCTGAGGATGGTCTCGATGAGATCAGCATCGCGGCACCAACGCGGGTTTCCGAACTCGACCATGGCGTCATCCGGCATTACAGGGTGGATCCGGCTGCCCTCGGGATTGCCGCAGCATCGCTTGAGTCTCTCAAGGTTGCCAATGCGCAAGAGAGCCTCGCCATGATTCAGCAGGTTTTCGCGAATGTGCCGGGACCAGCCCGCGATATCGTGGCCGTCAATGCAGGTGCCGCACTCTATCTCAGTGGTTTCGCGGATGACTTGCGTGAGGCCTACGAACTGGCACTGGCCCTCATTGCATCAGGCGCTGCCGGCGCACGCTTCAACCAGTACATTGCCCTCACCCGCCAGCTGGGTGGGAACCAGACCAACTGAGATTCCGCCATGTCCACCGAAACTGCTCCACTGGCCCCCGGCCACGACATCCTCGCCGAGATATT
>JBDLQR010000089.1:0-3256 GCA_039800485.1 Pseudomonadota bacterium | reverse complement strand
CGAAGACCACTTTTCTGGTCAAGGGTGATCAGGGCGTGCCTTATGGTCGTGTGGTGGAAGTGATGGCCTTGATGCAGAACGCCGGCATCGAGGACGTTGGCCTGCTGACCGATCCTCCCGGCAAACAATGAGTTCATCCAGGCACTGAGTCACCCGTGAAGGAAAAACCTCTCGTCCGCCTGCCCAAGCTGCCGAGCTTCAGCAGCAACAAGGCGCTCTATTACTCGGTGCTCGCGCACGCGATTCTGATCATCGTGTTCGTGGTGGGCATAGACTGGCGCAGCAGCACGCCGGTGATGCCCGCTGGAGCGCCTCAGGTGATGACTGCCAAGGCCATCGATGCCGACAAGGTGCTGGCACAAGGCCGCCAACCGCAGCAGCCTGAAAAGCAGAAGCAGGACGACGCCAAGCGCAAGGACGAAGAGGCGCGGCGCAAGGTGCGCGAGGAAGAGCAGAAGCTGAAGAATCTGCGCGAGCAGCAGGAACAGGAGAAGCGCAAGGTCGTCGAGGAACAGAAGCGCGCAGAAACAGAGAAAAAGACCAAGGCGGAAGCCGAGAAGAAGGCCAAGGCAGAAGCCGAGAAGAAGGCCAAGGCAGAAGCCGAGAAGAAGGCCAAGGCAGAGGCCGAGAAGAAGGCCAAGGCAGAGGCCGAGAAGAAAGCCAAGGCGGAGGCCGAGAAGAAGGCCAAGGCAGAAGCCGAGAAGAAAGCCAAGGCAGAGGCTGAGCGGAAGGCGAAGGAAGAAGCTGCCCGCAAGGCAGCTGCGGAGAAGGCGCTGGCCGATGCGCTGGCGGCCGAGGAGGCCGAGGGCCAGGCCTTGGCCGATGCGACCGAACTGCAACGCTGGCTGGGCCGTATCCAGGCCGCGGTTCAGGGCGGATTCGTCTATCCACCGGGCCTGCCGCCCGGGCTAAAATGCAAGCTTCTGGTCCGCATCGTGCCGGGCGGTGATGTGGTCGCCGCCAGCGTGGTCGAGTCCAGCGGCAATGCGGTCTTCGACCGTCAGGCCGAGACGGCGGTGCGCAAGGCCGCCCCCTTGCCAGTACCGGCCGAGGCGCGTCTGTTCAACCAGATGCGCGAGTTCTACTTCACGTTCGATCCAAACGGGTGAGCCTGTGACACGAATCCTTCTGTTGCTGCTGATGGTCATGATGCTTGGTGCCAATGCGCAGACCGCCAGCAAGGGACCGCTCGAAATCCGCATCACGCAGGGCGCACAAGGGGCCTTGCCGATTGCCATCGTGCCCTTTGAATGGGCGGGCTCGCCACTGCCCGAAGACGTCGCGCAGGTCATCTCCAATGACCTGACCCGCAGTGGCAGCTTCGAGCCCATGCCACGCGAGGATCTGCCGTCCAGGCCCACGGATATCGGTCAGGTCAACTTCAAGGACTGGCGCGTGCTCGGCATGGACAATCTCGTCATTGGCCGCATCACGGCCAAGGGAGATGGCGGCTATACCGTGGAGTTCCGGCTGCTCGATGTGTTCACGGGCAAGCAGATTGCGGGCTACCAGATCCCTTCCCATGCGGCCAATCTCCGTTTCACCGCACATCACATCGCAGATCTGATCTATGAGGCGTTGCTCAAGATGAAAGGCGCCTTTGCCACGCGTATCGCCTATGTCACGGTGGAGCGTCGCAGTGAAAAGGACGGAACCTATCGCTTGCAGATTGCGGATGCCGATGGCTACAGCGCACGCACGATTCTCGAGTCGCGCCAGCCGGTGCTGTCGCCAGCCTGGTCGCGCGACGGCAATCGCCTGGCCTACGTCTCCTTCGAGGAGAAGAATTCGGCGATCTACATCCAGGATGTGCGCACGGGCGAACGGCGCAAGGTGGTCTCGGGTGCGGGTATCAACAGTTCGCCGGCGTTCTCGCCCGACGGTCAGCGCCTCGCTGTCACGCGCTCGATGGAGGGCAACCCGGATATCTACGTCGTTGACCTCGGCACGGGTCAGCAGCAACGCCTGACCTCGGACGGCGGCATTGACACGGAACCGTCCTGGTCACCGGACGGGCAGACCATCATCTTCACCTCCGACCGGGGCGGCAGTCCGCAGATTTACCGTGTTTCTCCGGGCGGCGGGCCCCAGCAGCGTGTCACTTTCAATGCGGGCAATTACAATGCGCGTGCGAGTTATGCCCCCGATGGCAAATCACTGGTCCTGGTCAACGGTGGCGGTGGTTTCCGCATTGCCGTGTACGAGCTCGCCACCGGCACCTTGCGCCAGGTGACGCGCTCAGGCCTGGATGAATCCCCGAGCTTTGCGCCGAATGGCAGTATGATCATTTACGCCACGACGATCGGCGGAGGCACGGAGCTGGCTGCGACCTCCGTTGATGGCACCGTGAAGCAACGCCTTGCCCTTCAGCGAGGGCAGGTCAGGGAACCGGCCTGGGGCCCGTTCCGCGAATAACCCGGGGGTGGCGCCGTGAGCCGGCGTCGCTGCCTACCCAACCACTGCGAAGGAGATCTTGAACCATGAACATTCCGTCCAAATTCCTGCTGGCCGCCGCGTTCGCCCTGGCGCTCACCGGCTGCAGCAGCCTCGACAAGAAGCAGCCGGCATCCGCCAGTGTGCAGAGCGGGATTTCCAGCGGAGAAATGAGCGATATCGATGCCGCACGCAGTGCGGGCATGTCTGATGGTTCGGGCGCCGGCGCCGCTGCCCTGAACGATCCGAGCAGCCCGCTCTCCACCCGTGTCATCTATTTCGACTACGACAGCACCAATGTACGCAGTGATTTCGAGAACGTGGTGCAGGCCCATGCCAGCTACCTCGCCTCCAATCCCTCCACCGAGATCACGCTCGAAGGCCATGCCGACGAACAGGGCACGCCGGAATACAACCTGGCGCTCGGGGAACGGCGCGCGCTGGCCCTGCGCAAGCAGCTGGTGCTGCTCGGCGCGAGTGCCGGCCAGATCCGCACCGTGAGCTATGGAGAGGAGCGCCCGGCTGTGATGGGCTCCGACGAGTCGGCCTATGCGATGAACCGTCGCGTCGAGATCGTCTACCCCTGAGTTGAACCCTGCCCTGAGCGGCGAAGAGGAGCGCACCATGCATCAGCGTAAGACCCGACCCGGGATCCGGAGTGTCCGGTCGCTCGCATTCATCGCCAGCATGGCCGCGCTCCCTGGCGCTGCGGTCGCGCAGCAGGCGCCGCCCTCTGTCGATCTCGCGGCCCGGGTGGCCCGTCTGGAGCAGAACCTCAACAATCGCGGCCTGCTTGAAATGCTGGCTGAAATCGAGGCACTGA
>JBDLQR010000088.1:0-14164 GCA_039800485.1 Pseudomonadota bacterium | reverse complement strand
TCTCAGTGGCTTGGTGGGCGGCATCGTGGTGTTCGGCCTGACTCTCAGCCACCAGCCCATGGTTCGCAGGATCACGGAAGCATGGGTTTCCTTCTTCATCGGCATGCCTCTGCTGGTGCTGCTGTTCCTCGTCTATTACGGATTTCCTCAGTGGGGCCTCCGGCCTTCGCCTTTCGAGGTCGCGTTCTGGGGCTTCACGCTCAATGTGTCGGCCTACAACGCACGCTATCTCGCGACGGCCTATCGCAGTCTGGATGCGGCAGAACTCGAGGCTGCGGATGCGCAGGGTTTTGGCCACTGGCAGATATTCCTCTGGATCATCCTGCCCCAGGTGCTGCGTCTGTCGGTGCCGGCGCTCACCAACCAGGTGATCCTGAACCTCAAGGACAGCTCCATTGCCTTCCTCATCCAGTACACGGAGTTCTTTGCGCAAGTACAGGAGCTCGCGGCCCAGAACTTCCGGTTTTTCCAGGCTTACGTGATGGCTGGACTGGTCTATCTTGGCCTCGTCTCGGTGATCGTGCTGGCAGCACGGCGACTGGAGGCGAAGATCATCCTGCCGGGCCTTGAGCGCTAGGGGTTCAGACCTTCCGAATCTGGTTGCGCGCGGCGCTGTAAGTGGCGACGCAAAAGGGCACGATGAAATTCAGGATCACATGTGGCCACGACACTCCGCTGGCCTCCAGAATGGCCGCCCCCTGATTGATGGCATTCAGCACGGAGCCCACGACGAGCGCGACCTTGAGTGAGCCGCGCAGGAGCTCTGGATTGGCGGCCGCGCGCAGCAGTCGGCGCCAGTAAGCTTCAGGAGGGTGAGACATCGTTGCGATAGGGTAACCGGACTCTTATGCTCGGGGGAGACTTCATGCAAGGAGACCCTCCATGGCCGTGCCCTCACTGACTCCCGATCAATTGCTCGCTGCTGCCGACAAGGTGGGGCTCTCGCTCACCGATGCCGATGTCGAATCCTATCTGGGCCTGCTGGCGCCCTACCTCACGGCCTACAACCTGGTCGACCAGACGCCGGACAATCTGCCGGTCGTGACCTATCCCCGCACGCCGGGTTACTTCCCCACGCCCGAGGAAAATCCTCACAGCGCCTGGTATGTGAAGACGTCAATCAAGGGCGCTTCCTCCGGCAAGCTGGCCGGCAAGCGCGTTGCGGTAAAAGACAACGTCATGGTGGCGGGCGTGCCGATGATGAACGGCAATGCCATTCTGGAAGGCTACGTGCCGGATATCGATGCCACGCTCGTCACGCGCATCCTGGACGCCGGTGGCGAAATTGCCGGCAAGACCCATTGCGAGAACTTCTGTATCTCGGGCGGCAGCCACACCAACGCCAAGGGTCCGGTCCACAACCCGTGGAAGCGCGGTCATACCTCGGGAGGTTCATCCTCCGGCAGTGGCGTGGTGGTCGCGACCGGCGAAGTCGACATGGCGATTGGTGGAGACCAGGGGGGGTCCATCCGCATGCCCGCCGCGTGGTGTGGCATCGTGGGCATGAAGGCAACCCATGGTCTCGTCCCTTACACCGGGGTCATGCCCATCGAGGTCTATGTGGATCATGCCGGACCCATGACGGCCAACGTCGCTGACAATGCCCTGTTGCTGGAAGTGATAGCAGGTGCCGATGATCTCGATCCCCGCCAGTACCACACGCTCCGGCACGGCACGCTCGATTACACCTCAGGCCTCACGGCAGGGATCAAGGGCATGCGCATCGGGCTCGTGCGGGAAGGTTTCGGTCACGACAACTCCGAAGCAGACGTGGACGAAAAGGTGCGGCAGGCTGCCCGGCAGCTGGAAGCCCTGGGTGCAGTGGTGGAGGAGATCTCCATTCCTGAACATCGCCTTGGGCCAGCGCTGTGGACGCCCATCGGCACTGAAGGCATCGTGCAGACCATGATGTTCGGCGACGGCTACGGCTGCTCACGGCGCGATCTGTATGTGACAAGCCTCATGGACAAGCTTCACGGCTGGGAGCTCCGCGCGGATCAGCTTTCGGAAACCACCAAGCTCCTGACCGTGCTCGGCGTGCACATGAAAGAGCATTACGGGAACCGCTTTTACGGCAAGGCCGTGAATCTGTCCCGCCGACTGCGGGCACTTTATGACGTACAGCTTGCGCGGTTTGATGCCCTGCTCATGCCGACCATGCCGATGAAGGCGACACCCATCCCGCCGCCCGATGCACCGCGCGAACTGCAGGTGCAGCGGGCGCTGGAGATGATTGGCAACACCAGCCCCTTCGACATCACCCATCATCCGGCGATCACCGTGCCCTGCGGCCTCTCTGATGGCCTGCCTGTCGGCATGATGCTGGTGGGGCGCCACTACGATGAAGCTACGCTTTATCGCATTGGTTATGCCTTCGAGCAGTCGGGAGACTGGAAGCAACGCTGAGGCCGCTTGCCCGGTCGGGCCCCTCGCCCTTGCATGCAAGGGCGAGGGACCCGGATCCAGACTCCAGACTCAACTCCCCGGCTGTTTCAGCCAGAACGTTACCTGTAGTTCGGCAGCTTCTTCATCCGCAAAGGCTTCCAAATGAGCACCCGCGCAGAGGCCGGGGATAAGGCGATAGCGGAATCCGCCATTGATTCCATATGAGGGGGGCGGCCACGCTCACGCGTGGGGCGGCGTTACACACGACGGCATTTCTTAAGATTCCGGGAGCACTACGGTAGGACCGCAGCCGCCCCGGAGCGCCTCAAGCGCCCGCAGATCGACCACCCCTGCTGTACGAATCCCCGGTGATGCGCCGGAGATTGCAGTCCCCCGCGCCCTGCGCGCACAATAACGGTGAGGCGCCTATAGCTCAGTTGGATAGGGTATCTGGCTTCGAACCAGGTAGTCCGGAATTCGGGTCTCTCTGGGCGCGCAAAATTCTCCCCACTTTATTTCGCTCAAACGTTGCGTGCGCCGAACCGCATGTCCCAATCGCTCGACATTGCACAGCTCTCGCAGCTGATTGCGCAGGGTATCGGCGTCGCGCCCGACTATCACCATGGTTCTAAAGAGGTCGCGCCAAAAGACGTGGTGCAGACGCGCACAGCGTTACTGAAGTGGTACGACATTCATCCTCTCGCGCAGCCTATACCCATCGGGATCAGCGCGCTCGCGCGCGCTGCCCTCGAGTCTGGGCGGCTCGCGATGCACGGACTCGGGTTCGTGGTGCTGCATCGCTGTGGTGAAGACTTTTACTTCCTGATTGCCTGCAACTGGCGCAACGAGAACGAGCTCTGGGAAACGGTCTGGTACAAGAACGGCGATGCGATGGACGACTTCGCCGTCTTCCCGCGGGACCCGGCGCATCTTCCCACCTATTGCGTCTGGGAGCTGGTACCCATCTGGTATGAACAGCAGGCCTGGAGCCGCTTTTTGAGCACAGACAGAGGCCTTGACAGCATCATCGAGTGGTCAGAACAGCACTATTGCGGCAGCGCCTGATAAGAGGCTTCTGATGACTGGAAGCAACGCTGAGGCCGCTTGCCGGACCAGACCCTTTCCCCTTCAAGCAGGGCGAGGGGCCCGGATCCAGACTCAACTCCCCGGCTGTTTGAGCCAGAACTTCATCTGTGGTTCTGCCGCCCCGAGCTGGATGGCCACATTGCGGTAGTTCCAGAATGTGAATTCGCGCACCACCTTGCGCTCGCGATAACAATGGAAGGTGATCCCGCGGGTATGAGTGGTCTTGCCCTTGGCCGGCAAACCGAGAAAATCAGCGTTGTGCGTCGCCTTCCAGATCCAGTTCATGACGGCCCATTCGTCGTATTCGAGGTCTGCGCCTTGGAGAATATCGGTGGTCAGACTGCCCCAGACTTCCGCAGTGTAGTTTTCCGGGATGCCTCCGCGCGTCACACCCCGGTGCGTCGAGGCGCGACCGCCGTCGTAGCGCACGATGTCGAACTGATGGATGCCGGCCGGTGAATCGGGCCCTGCGTTGTTGAAAGGCAGGAATGCCCGATACAGATCGTCCTTGTTGTTGATGGTCTGGAAGAGGGTTACGTCCTCGAATACGAAGTCATCCGCATAGTAGTGGACGATGGCCTCGGCACCGCCTGTGAAGAAGGTATCAATCCAGTCTTCTCCGGTTGTGACGTCCATCGCACCGGTGCCGCGGAACCCCCTCGCCGGGCCCTCGGCAGCCGGGGCCGGTGCAACGAATCCTCCAAGCAGTGCGGCAGCCCCTGCGCGTTTCAGAAACAGTCGTCGAAGCGCAGAAACGTCCAGGTCATTGTGCTGTTCAAGATAGGCTGCGTGCATTTCGAGTCTCCTTGTTTTCGTCAGGACAGGGTTCAGGGTCCGAGATAACCCGTCACCAGGGAATCAATGGTGCGTGCAATCGAGGCTTCATCGCTGCCCGAAAAACGCATCTGCACGATCATGTGCGCGAGGCCTACGACTACACGTGCAGCATCATCGGCGCCGATGGTCGTGGCAATCGAACCTTCCCTCTGGCCGCGCGCAATGAGGCTGCTTATCCCCTGTAGTGCAGCCGTATAGAAATCCCGGTAGGAACCCCAGAGAGGCGTGTCCACCGCCACACTCCAGGCCAGCCACAGACGCACATGGTGTGGATGACTCCCGATGGCCGCGCAGAAGTGCATGAGGAGCGCGCGCAGGGCAGCGGGTGCGGGCAGGTCTCCTGTCAGACGCGGGGCAAGGATGTCCCGCAGCAGGAACTGGCGGACTTCCTGCAGCGCCAGCGCCCGGAGATCCTCGCGATCGGGGAAGTAGTGCAGCACGGTCGGCAGGGCAACGCCTGCTGCCTGTGCAATCTCGGTATGTCGCGCGCCCTCGAACCCTTTCTCCGCGAACAAGCGCAGTGCGCACCCGAGGATCTGATCCCGTCGACGATCGGGTGCGAGGCGGGCCGCACGTGCCATGGTGTGCGGCTCAGTACCTTTGAACTTCGACCGGCAGTGACTTGGGGCCTCGCAGATAGAAAGCGTCACACAGTTCAGGATCCTCTACTGCCAGCGTGATGCTCGCGTAGCGATCGAACAGGGCATTCAGCGCAATCTCGCCTTCGATGGCAGCCAGTGCACGGCCTACGCACATGTGTATTCCCCAGCCGAAGGCGACGTGTTTGCGCAGATCCGGGCGGTGGATGTTCAGCGTTTCAGCATCCTCAAACACCGTCTCATCCCGATTCGCGCTCGCGAAGATGGGCATGACGATGGCATCTTCCGGAATCTCCACGCCCGAGAGGTGTGTGCGGGCCGTCGCTCTGCGAAACAGCAGTTGAATGGGCGAGGTATGGCGCAGGCTCTCTTCGAGGAAGTCGGGGATCAGTGCCCGGTTGCTTCTGATTTCACGCTCCACAGCGGGGTAGTTGCGCAGCGTGATCAGCGCATTGGCAAGCATGTTGGTCGTGGTCTCGTTGCCCCCTATGAGCAGCAGCACGCACAAGGCCAGCACTTCGTCCGCGGAAAGCCGCTGACCCTGCTCCTCGGCGTCCACCAGCGCGGAAATCAGGTTGTCCTAGGGCTGGGCACGCGCATCGGCAATCCTGTCGAGAAAATATTGCCTGAAGTCGGCGGCATCCCTGTGCATCTCTGCCCGCTGTGATTCGCTGAGTACCGCAGCACTGCCACCTGCGGTGACGTTGTTGGACCAACGTCGGAAGTCCGAATGCATGGAAGTTTCCACCCCGAGGATGTCGCCCACCACCGAGACGGGGAGGGGCGAAGAAAACCCTTCGATGAAATCGAAGCAGGTCTGGCCCTCGAGGCGGTCGATGAGCCCGGTAATGGTGGCGCGGATCGCGTCATCCATTTCGGTCAGCGCGCGCCGCGAGAAGGCCTTGTTCACGAGCGTCCTCAGTCGTGTGTGATCCGGCGGATCGGATGCGATCATGTAACGTGCGCCCGGTGCGGGATTGAAGTCACTGAAGGCGAGCCGGATCAGCGGGTCGGAAGAAAAGCCTGCGTGGTCGAGCATCAGCTGCCTGACGTCTTCATGCCGGCTCACCGCATAGGCATTCATCCCGGGCAGGAACTTGACCGGCTCGTGGCGACGCAGGTGTGCGTACCAAGGGTAGGGGTCGCGCCTGATCAGGGGATCCAGCGGGTCATAAGGCTTGAGGCCGGAGTCGGTGGACGTGGACATGCGGTTTTCCCTCCGGGGCTTCGGAACGCACTTGGGCGTGGTGGCAACCCAGTGTCTTTATTATTGAAGCAAACGTCAATAAGACGCTGGCCAACCGGATCGAGACAGACCTGGGTCGCTGCTGCGAAGGCCGCTTCGCCCGCCCCAAGGGGACGGGGTGCGTGGTCACCGGGCCGTGGCTGTGCGCTGCAGTCTCACCACGCGCGGGGTTGCGGTGGGCAAGGAGGAATACGCACTCCAGACATCGCCTGTCCTGGCGTCGATGGCGAGATGTCGCATGTAGGCGGGTTCGGTGGGCAAGGGGTAGTGCACGAAAACCTTGCGACGAATGTCGAAGCGGATGAGTTCGGACGCCAGCGAGGCCGCCAGCCAGACGTCTCCCGAGCGGGGGTCGACTGCCACGTCATAGATGCCCGCGGCCCCGATACCTGTATCGAAGGTCTCGAAGGTTTCGGTTACGGGATCGAAGGCGGTGAGCCTTCCGGTATTGAATTCCGGAATCCAGATCCTGCCGTCCAGGCCGATGGCATTCCGGCGTGGACCGGTGTTGGCATCTGGCATGGAGTAGAGATGGGACTTGCCCGTGCGAATGTCATGGCGGATGAGGGTATTGGCCGCAAGCTGTGTACTCCACAGCCGGTCCTCCGCATCAATCTGGAGACCATAGGACAGCGGCACGCCCTCTGCAGCGGGTCGCTCCAGTGAGGGCAGGGGAAAGACTTCGACCTTGCCATCCGTGGCGCCCACCCGGGCCACCCGCTCCTTCTTGGCAAAGTAATCGTTGACCCAGGCATTGCCGTCGCTGTCGAGCACGATGTCATGCGGGTACATGCCAACCTTGAAGGTCTCATATGTTCGCGTGGCGGGATCGAGCTTCACGACTGCCGACGTCCCTCCGTTCACCACCCAGAGCTTGCCGTGGGTGTCGAACTCCAGCGCTCGCACTTGTGCCACGGTGTCGGGCTCGGCATTCACCTCGAAGTGTTCGAAATGACCTGTTGCCACGTCCATGGCCCAGATCTGACTCGTCCAGAAGCCGGTGACCCAGACCCGCCCATCGGGTCCGAAGACAAGGTCGTGTGGCAGTTCCGTTGCTTCCGGCACGGGATACTCAGTGATGAGCACCTTCTCCTCCGCGAGCACTGCATCCGCCGGTTGCTGTGCCTCCAGAGTCGCCACCTGTTCGGCCGTGAACTGACGGGATGCCCAGTCCGCGTAATGTTCGGTATCGAAGTCAGGCGGGATCACCGCGTACACATCGAGGGCCTTCATCATGGAGATGCCGGCATGCCAGGCGCTGCGGTCGCGCAGCTTGCCGTCCTTGAAGATTCGAGTGGCCGAAATCTCATGGCAGGACGCGCAATTGAGCAGGAACTCGCGCTTCTCCGGACTGTCGGGCACGCGTGCAAACCACGCAGCGGTGGAGGCCAGTCGCATGGGATCCTCTGCCGCCTGCAGGGTCACCTGACCGAGATCACCGGAAGCCACCATTGGCAGCTGCAGAGCTTGATACCTGGGATGGTGGATACGAATGTGCGCGGGTGGAGGAATGCCGTCCGGAAACTGGAAGCGTCCTTGCGCGTCGGTGTACACCGTCTGCGTCATCCCGGCTTGCGCGTCGAGCGTCGTCACGAACAGGCCCGCCAATGGCCGACCTGATGCATCCTGCACCATGCCTTGCAGCGCCAAGGCATGGGCAGTCGCGGTCGCCAGTTGCAGCCCGAGCAACGTGAGCAGGAGTCTTTGGGCAAGGTTCGGTGGCAAAGGCATCCACATTCTCTTCTGTCCTCAATCGGCATGGGTGTGCAACTGAAGAAAGGTTTTAATGCCAAGCAGGCGGAAATTCCAGCGGCAGGCCGAATCCCGTGATGCATTCCTGCGACGAGGCGTATGCCCGGTGTTTTCGGACAGCGCGCATGAAAGCGACAACGCCAGAGCGACCGGGGCTTGTCTGCCTGTTCCAGCAATGTCCCTGCGGTTGCGCACCCGCAGCGCTTGGGCGATAGTCCGCCGCCGTTTGTTCCCGGGAATCCCATGTCGAGCCAGATCGCCGAGCGCATCGCCGCTGAACTCTCCGCCCATCCTCGTCAGGTCCTTGCCGCCATCGAATTGCTGGATGGCGGCGCCACCGTGCCTTTCATCGCGAGGTATCGCAAGGAGGCCACAGACGGGCTGGACGACACCCAGCTACGTACCCTGGAGGAGCGACTGATCTACCTGCGTGAGCTGGAGGAGCGCCGTACGAGCATCCTCGCGAGCATCACCGAGCAAGGCAAGCTCACCCCGACGCTCGAAGCACAACTGCGCGAGGCCACCACCAAGCAGCGCCTTGAAGACCTTTACCTGCCCTACAAACCCAAGCGAAGGACCAAGGCCCAGATTGCCCGCGAAGCAGGTCTGGAACCCCTGGCAGAGGCCTTGCTGGCGGATCCGGCATTGGTCCCGGAAGTAGCGGCAGAACCCTACCTCAAACCTGCCTTCAGCACGGAGGATGGCGAGAATCCCGGCGTACCCGACAGCAAGGCCGCCCTGGAAGGCGCGCGCCAGATTCTGATGGAGCGGCTGGCGGAGGATGCCGAGTTGCTGGCCCGTCTGCGTGATCACCTGCTGGCGAATGCCTTGCTGGTCTCCAGGGTGGTCGAAGGCAAGGAAGAAGAGGGCGCCAAGTTCCGTGATTATTTCGACTACCGCGAAAAGCTGCGGGAAATTCCCTCACACCGCGCGCTGGCCTTGTTTCGTGGCCGCAAGGAAGAGGTGCTGCGCTTGCAGCTCAATCTGCCAGAGGAGCTCGAAGACGCTGGCAACCCCGCTGCCGCGAGCGCCTGCGAGGGCATGATTGCCCAGCACGCCGGATTTGTGCGCCAGGGCCGCGCGGCAGATGCATGGCTGTGGGAGACGGCGCGCTGGACCTGGCGGGTAAAGCTCGCATGGCAACTCGAAAGCGATCTGCTGAACGACCTGCGCTCGCGCGCGGAAGAAGAGGCAATCCGGGTCTTCGCACGCAATCTCCATGATCTGTTGCTCGCCGCGCCTGCCGGACCCAAGGTAACGATGGGCCTCGATCCTGGTCTGCGGACCGGGGTGAAGGTTGCGGTCGTCGATGCCACGGGCAAGCTCGTGGAGACGGCCACTATCTACCCTCATGTGCCGCGCAATGATGTCGAGGGATCCCTGCGCACGCTCAATACGCTGTGCGAACGCCATGCGGTCGAACTGATCGCAATCGGCAACGGCACGGCCTCGCGCGAGACGGACCGCCTGGTGGCAGACCTCTGCAAGCGTCATCCGGCGTTACGCCTCACCAGGATCGTGGTGTCTGAAGCCGGGGCCTCGGTCTACTCAGCATCGGAGCTTGCGGCGCGCGAATTTCCGAATCTGGACGTCAGCCTGCGCGGCGCAGTGTCCATTGCAAGACGTCTCCAGGACCCGCTTGCGGAGCTTGTGAAGATCGAGCCCAAGGCCATCGGGGTCGGGCAATACCAGCACGATGTGAGTCAACATCATCTGGCGCGTTCGCTGGACGCCGTGGTCGAAGACTGCGTGAATGCGGTAGGCATCGATGTCAACACGGCCTCGGTACCGCTCCTGACACGGATCTCGGGGCTTTCCTCCACACTTGCGGAAAACATCGTCCGCCATCGCGACGAGCACGGTGCTTTCACCAGCCGTGAAGCGCTCAAGAAGGTTCCGCGCCTTGGCCCCAGGACTTTTGAACAGGCTGCGGGCTTTCTGCGCATCATGCAGGGTGAAACACCATTGGACGCCTCGGCGGTGCATCCTGAGGCCTACCCTCTGGTGGAAACCATGCTGGCGGATCTGCAGAAGCCCGTGCACGAAGTCGTGGGACGCCGTGAAGTGCTGGCGGCCATAGACCCCGTGCGCTACGTGAACGAGCGCTTTGGCCTGCCGACCATCAAGGACATTCTGAAGGAACTGGAAAAACCCGGGCGCGATCCCCGGCCGGAATTCCGCACGGCCTCATTCCGCGATGGCGTGGAAAAAATCTCGGATTTGCAGCCCGGCATGATTCTCGAAGGCGTGGTGACGAACGTTGCGAATTTCGGCGCTTTCGTGGACATCGGAGTTCACCAGGATGGCCTCGTGCATGTGTCTGCGCTTGCAGGGCGTTTCGTGCGTGATCCGAGGGAGGTCGTGAAAGCTGGCGACCTGGTCAAGGTGAAGGTGCTGGAGGTGGATGCCGCGCGTCAGCGCATTGCGCTCAGCATGCGGCTCGAGGACGACGTCCGCGAAGCGCAGGCAATGTCGAGAGCCCGGGGCGCGGGGCGGGAGCGCCCGTCTCAGAAGGTTTCACCGAAGGCAGCGAACAAAAGCCCACCGGCTGGTGGTGCGATGGCAGACGCTCTCGCCCGTGCCATGGGCGACAAGCCACAGCGCTGAATGTCGCCTCAGTAGGGGCTTTCACCCACCTTGCGCCCCAGCGACCAGGCTTTTTCGATGTTGTCGAGGAACAGGCCATAGAAGTCCCGGAGCAGACCATTCATCTGCTCCGCAGGCAGCCCGTGTTCAGTGTAGTGGCCTTCCCAGGTCACCGCGGTCTGGTTCTCGCCCGCCGGCCTGAACAGCACCACTGCGGTGTAGTCCCGCATGGGCAGTGCGTATTCCTCGACGATTGAATAGGCAATCACGTGCGGGGCTACGGCCAGCTCGAGCCGTTCGATGATCTGCCCTTCGATCTGCATCTCGGGCTTGAAGCGCGCAAAGCGTCGCGCTCCAGGATGACTGCCCTCGCAGCGGAATTCGACGAGATTGCCCGGGGGATGGAGTTTGTCCAGCGCGCCAAAATCGGCAAGCCAGCCCCAGACATAGGCATGTGGTGCGTTGATGGTGCGTTCAAGGCGTGCAATCGGCATGGACGCTTCCTCCGGTACTCGACTGTTCAGGTGTTGTAACTGGCTGACTTGCCGGTATACGCCATGTTCACTGGTGCCACGCCGCTGCCCATCTTGGACTTGTCCATCACGACGGCCCCCGTGAAGAGCTTCTCGATGGGCGCATCAGCCGGCGTATCGCCGAGTGGCAGTCCCTTGCGTGCGCACAACTCACCCCAGGTGCTCAGAGTCTCATGCAACTTGAGCATCACCTCGACGGTCTGGCCATTGGCGGGGCAGTGAAAATCGAAAGTCGGCATGTTCTTGTCTCCGTGATTTCCGGTTGGGGAGTAGGTCGGGGCGTCAGTGACCTGGGTCACTCGTCGCTCCGCCCGGGCGGCGAACCCGGGTCAGCAAGGACACATAGCTTACCCCGGGCCGGTTGTCTGTCGTGCTCATGAATCCCTGCGCCTGCCAGGCCGCGTAACCACCCGCCAGGGTGCGCACATTGCTGAATCCCGACTTGCACAGGGCTTCCGCCGCCGCGAGTGCGCGTGGGCCCTTGCCACAACCTGTCACCAACGGCGCATCATGCGCAAACAATGCTGAAACCACCTCTATAAAGCCCGGGTTGGGATGAGGCGTACCACCCGCCGGGGCATGAAACTCCCAGGGGATGTTCACAACGAGGCCCTTGGGCCGACCAGCGCAGAACTCGGAGACGGTCCGCACATCGATGTAGGTCAAGGCTGGTTCGGCCGCCAAGGCAGCCGTCAGCTCCTCGGGGCTCAGTACCAAGACGGGGGACGTCATCAACGGAACTCCGAGACACGCGGTGGAATGATCCGACAGCGCGCATGCGCCGGATCCGGAGTGAGGGATTCGAGCACGAAGCGTGTCTGCGAGTCGCTCTGCTCCATGCGCACCTCCGTGATGTGGCGGTGCAATATCGGTCCCTCCGGATGCAAGGCGAAGATGCAGTCGAGCACCCGCCGTGCGGGCAAGGCGCCGAGATCCGGATGCACGAGCACCTCGCGAGAGCTCTCTGTTGGAGTCATGCCAGCAGGCGTATTCATCAAATTCCCCCTGGCCCGCGTGCTTGACAGGGATCGCGGGAGCCTTTTAAGTGCATAGAACCTTAGCCGAGGTGAAATCAGGATGTCCAATCCGCCACAGAAAGAGCTGGTCACCGGGCAGCAATGGTATGCGCCGGGCACGGAAATACCCGATGTGCACGAAAAGCTGTATGCGCTGCAGAATCAGTGCACGGACTGCAATGTCTGTGAGATTGCGTGTTCCCTCGTGCACTCGCCTGAGGGTGAGCTGAATCCGCTGCTGTCACGTATCCGCATCAGCCATGCGCCGAGCGTGAACAGTCGCAAGGCTGCCCACGGCTTCGGCTTCGTCTCGGCGATCTGCCACCACTGCGGCAACCCGCCACCCTGTGCCGAGGTCTGTCCGGTGGACGCCTTCTACTATGACCCGAAGACGAACGTCGCGGTCATCGCCCAGGACAAGTGCATCCAGTGCATGGAGTGCGTACCGGCCTGTCCTTTTGATGTGGTCTTCGTCGCGCCGGATGGCGAACTGCTCAAATGTGATCTCTGTGGGGGCGAACCTGCCTGCGTCGAGGCCTGTGCCACGCGTCCCGAAATGAACAATGCCGGCAAGCAGTACACGCGCGCGCCCGTACTGTTTCACGCCGATGCCAAAGCCTTCCGCAGCGTCATGCAGCAGAAGCCCGAGAAACGCGACGAGGTCGGCATGATGCAGGCCATGCTGGAACGCGGCGAAATCAGCAGCTCGGCCTGAGGCCGGCGGGAGAAGACGATGGAAAGCCGACTGTTGCGAGTGAACCTGACCACCGGCGAGATGCGCGCCGAAACCCTGCCGCACGCCCTGTTCGAGCGCTGGGTGGGGGGCTCCGGCATCAACAACTGGCTCATGTGGGAGCACTTCCTGAAGCACGACATCCACTGCGATCCCCGCAGTCCGGACAACGTCTTCGTGTTCGGCGTGGGACCACTGGCGGGCACGGGTTCAGGCAGTGGCGTGAAGGGCCGCATCACCTTCAAGAGCCCGTCCTACGGCATCTTTGGTGACTCGGCTGCAGGCGGCAAATTTCCGTACATGGTGCGCTTCGCGGGTTTTGACCACATCGTCGTGACCGGACGTGCGCCACGTCCCGTGTACCTCTACATCTGCGATGGGAACGCCGTCCTGTGCGATGCGAGCCACCTGTGGGGGCGCAGCACCGGTGAGACCCACACCCAGCTGCAACGGGAGCTGGGCGACTACCCCTCTCATGCACACACGCTCACGATCGGTGTATCCGGGGAGAATCTCGTCGGCATGGCGGGTGTCATCTCGGATGCCTCCCGGATCCACGCCCGTGGGGGTGGTGGCTGCGTCATGGGCTCCAAGAACCTCAAGGCGATTGCCGTGCAGGGCAGTGGAGGCATCAAGGTCCACAACCCGCAGGGCATGCTGAAATGGTCGGCGGATTTTCGGCGTCGCATCGATGCCAATGAAGCCATCTACGGCTTCAAGCGGCGCGGCACCTTGGGCGCGGTGGAAATGTACCAGCACATCGGCAGTCACTTCTGGCGCAACAACCAGGGCTGCCTGTTCCGTGGTGACGAGGTGCGGTCTGACAACTGGGTCCGCAAATACCACAAGTATTCCGAAGTGTGTTCTGCTGACTGTTTCATCGCCTGCGACGGTCGCTACAAGCTCGATGGCAGCGAATCTCCCAAGGCCGCGAAGTACGCCGGAGAGAGTTTCCGTCGCCCCGAATACCTCACGACTGCCAGTGCGGCGGGCGCGCTCGACGTGCGGGACTGGGCCGAAGTCGCGCACTGGGGCAAGGTGACCAACGAGTACGGCATGGACAACCAGGATCTGAGTTGTTCGATCAGCTTCCTGATGGAACTGAAAGAAAAGGATCTCATCTCCGATCGTGAAGTGGAGGAACTGTTCGGAAGGCCGCAGCGCCTGGAATGGGGCAACATGGAGGACATCGAAGCCTGCATCCATGACATGGCAACCCGTGGCAATCTCTTTGCAGAGCTTTTCAATGATGGTCCCTACTGGGGCGCCTTGCGCTACTCCCAGCGGATGGGTCGGAATTTCATGAAGTACGCCACCTACGGCAAGGGCGGAGCCTCATTCACCGAAGAAATGCGGCCGTTCCCCACCTGGATGAACAACATGGCGGTGGC
>JBDLQR010000087.1:0-3264 GCA_039800485.1 Pseudomonadota bacterium | reverse complement strand
CGTAACGAAGAAGATCTGAGGAATGCCTTTCGGCGGCTTGAACGTCTCTTCCAGGCTCCGGAGAACACACCACAGGCTGACGAGCGTGACGTACTGGTGACGTTGATTGAAGCTTACGAGAGACAGCATCATGACCTCGGCCCGCCCGATCCCGTGGATGCGATCAGGTTCCGGATGGAACAGGAAGGACTGACTCCCGGTGATCTGGAGCCTTTCATAGGGGCCAGTGGACGCGTGTCAGAGATACTGAACCGCAAGCGACCACTCAGCTTGCGCATGGTCAAACGCTTGCATGAAGGTCTCGACATCCCCTACGAAAGCCTGCTCGCTGAGTCGCTCCAGTCGGGTTGACTCCAGGACAATGAGCGTTGGACGACAAGATGAAAAAAGTCACCGTAAAACTTTTCGCGAGCCTCGCTGAAGCAGAAGGCTGGCGAGAGCGTCAGTGCGAGATAGACAGCGGCACCACCGCGGCCGTGCTGTGGACGCGGGCGACGGGGCATCCGGAGCTGCCGCCCCGCATGCTGTGTGCCATCAACATGGAATATCGGCCGCTCGACACCGTGCTCGCTGCGGGTGATGAAGTTGCCTACTTTCCGCCAGTGACGGGAGGCTGAGGTGCAGATCCTGATCCGGCCCGAGCCTTTTGATCCTTACGCGGAACTCCGCGCCCATGAGCGCGCAGTTTTTGCGAGTCCCGGTGCTTTCGGGGCTACCGCGAGCTTCGTGGGCACGATGCGGGATTTCAATGAAGGCGATGAAGTGCAGGGCATGGTGCTGGAGCACTATCCGGGCATGACCGAGCGGCATCTCGAGCAGATCTGCCACGAGGCTGCGCAACAGTGGACTTTGCTCGAGACCTTGATCGTGCATCGGGTGGGCCCGGTGGTACCGGGCGAATCCATCGTGCTGGTGGCGGTATGGTCCGCGCATCGTGCTGAAGCCTTCGAGGCCTGCCGGCACCTGATGGAAGATCTCAAATCGCGGGCGCCCTTTTGGAAAAAGGAAACCCTGGCCGACGGCACACGCTGGGTGGCGCGTAACACCTCAGGCGTTGCGCGCAAGAATCCCTGAAGAGGAGTCAGCAGATGCACATCACGGTGCTGGGTGCCGCGGCAGGCGGCGGTTTTCCGCAATGGAACTGCAATCATCCCAACAGTCGCCGCGCGCGCGCAGGGGATCCCAAGGCACCCATGCTGACGCAGTCTTCGCTCGCGGTCTCCGCCGATGGCGAACGCTGGGTGTTGTTCAATGCCTCGCCTGATCTGCGCCAACAGATCAACGACAACCCGGTGCTCCATCCCCGGGATGCTTTACGCATGAGTCCGGTGAAGGCGGTGGTTCTGACCAACGCAGATGTAGACCATGTGACCGGCTTGCTCACAATGCGCGAGTCACAGGCATTCAATCTCTACGCCACACCACGGGTCCACGGGGTGCTGGCCGGCAACTCCATTTTCAACGTGCTGAACCCGCAGTTCGTGCAACGCTTGCCCATGGCACTGGACACCCCGCTGGCGCTCGCCGACCCGCAGGGGCAGCCCTTGGGTTTTGAAGTCATTCCTTTTGCGGTACCCGGCAAGGTTGCCTTGTGGCTGGAGAACGTCTTCAAGGGTGACAACTTCGGCAGCGTGGACGAGGACACGGTGGCGCTGGAAGTCCGTCAGGAGGGCCAGACAAAATTCTTCTACATTCCCGGCTGCGCCGCCATGACGCCCGCGCTCTCGGCACGTTTGCGCGGCGCGCCGCTGGTGTTTTTCGACGGCACGCTGTTTGTGGATGACGAGATGATCCGCGATGGTGTCGGAGTGAAAACCGGCCAGCGCATGGGACACATGAGCGTCTCCGGGCCGGAGGGCACGCTTGCCGCTTTCGCCGGGCTAGAGGTGAAGCGCAAGGTCTTCATCCACATCAATACCACCAATCCCATCCTGATTGCGGACACACCCGAGCGCGCGGTGGTGGAAGCCGCCGGATGGGAAGTGGCACAGGATGGCATGCACCTTGAGGCTTGAGCCGGCACAACTCCAGTGTGACGACTGGCTGCGCCAGGAGATACACGCGCGCCTGCAAGCTTTTGCGCGCCTGTCAGCCGAAATGGAAGGGCGGGCTGCGGCCGTGGCCGTCGCGATCACGGATGAAGGGCATGGCGCGGCCTTGTCCGGCATGCCCGAGCACGACGAATGGCAGAAGGACGCTGCCTTGTTGCTGACGCGACGCTCGGCGCGGCTACGCAACCATGCCGGGCAGTGGGCCTTCCCCGGAGGACGCATCGATCCCGGTGAATCACCGGAGGAGACGGCACTGCGCGAGATGCGTGAGGAGATCGGACTGGCGCTGCCGGATTCCGCCGTGATCGGGCGGCTTGACGACTTTGTCACCCGCTCAGGCTATGTGATGACGCCCGTGGTGGTGTGGGCGGGTGTGCGACCGCCACTCGTGCTGAATGAGGATGAGGTCGCTTCGGTGCACAGGATTCCCATCCGCGAGTTCCTGCGCAGCGACGCGCCCTTGCTGGACCCTGGGCCGGAGCCACAGCGTCCCGTGCTGCGCATGCCCGTGGGCGATGACTGGATTGCGGCGCCAACGGCCGCCATTCTTTATCAGTTCCGAGAGGTCTGCGTGCTCGGGCGCGATACCCGGGTCGCCCACTTCGACCAACCGGCCTTCGCCTGGAAATAGCAGCGGCTTAAACCTCGCGAGCATCGCGCGCCCTGCCGGAAGCTGGCCCGCGCCGAGGCGCGAAGCCTGCTCCGTCTTGCGCGTCCGCTATCGGCCCATGGCTTTCTTCACCGCCTTCACCACATCCTCCGGCTGCGGCAGGTAGGCCTGCTCCAGCGCGGGACTGAATGGCACCGGCACCGGCGGCGGATTCACTTTCACGACCGGGGCCTTCAGGACCTGCGGGCAGTTCGTTGCCACCAGGGAGGCGATCTCGGAGGCCATGCTGCACACCGGGCTGGCCTCGTCCACCACCACCAGCCGACCACAGGTCTCCACGGCTTCGAGGAGCGTGTCGGTATCCAGCGGGACCAGCGTGCGCGGATCGATCAGCGTGATGTGGATTCCCTGTTCTGCCAGTTGGTCGGCAGCCTTGGCCGCGATGTTCACCATATGGCCGAAGGCCACCACGCAGCAGTCCTTGCCTTCGCGCAGTACCGCCGCCTCACCAAAGGGCAAGGTATAACTTTCATCAGGCACTTCGCCCTGCAGGTCATAGAGACTCTTGTGCTCGAAGAAGAGCACCGGATCCTCGTCGCGAAT
>JBDLQR010000086.1:0-2843 GCA_039800485.1 Pseudomonadota bacterium | reverse complement strand
CAGCTGGCGGATTCGACACCACCCTGAGTAACGCCGAGGATTACCTGCTGTGGCTGAAGGTCGCGGTTACTGCCCGCATCATCCGCGTGCCGGAGGTGCTCGCCTTCTATCATTTCCACTCAGGGCAGCAAGCTTCGGCACGGCATGCGGACGCCGCTCTCCAATTCCTCACCGCCCAGCAGCGCTATCTCGCGGGCAATCCGCCGCTGATTCGCAAACTCGGTCGGCGGCGCTTGCGCGAGCTCCAGTGGGGAACACTCATGCAACGCGGTTTCGAACGTTACTGGCAGCGCGATCTGGGCAGTGCACGTCCTCTTTTTCGAGAGGTCATGCGGCAGGGTCATGGCGGGCTGCGTGAGTGGCTGTACATGTTGCCATCCTGGTTGCCCGAAAATCTGCACCGGAAGTTGCTGGAGTGGCGCGGATGAGCCGGGTGCTGGTCGCCTTCTGCACCTACAACCGGGCCGGGCGCCTGCCCGGCCTCGTGCGCGCCCTGCGGGCCCAGACGTGCGCAGAGCCCTTCGACCTGCTGGCGGTAGACAACAACAGCCGCGACGAAACCCAGGCCGTGCTCGCCGCGCTCGCGCGCGAAAGTGGCCCACCCCTGAAAATCGTGTCCGAAGTCGAGGCCGGCATTGTCCCGGCCCGTAATCGCGCGCTGGAAGCTGCCGCGACGTACGAGTTCCTGGTCTTTCTGGACGATGACGAGTTGCCGCAGCCAGGCTTCGTGGCCGCAGCCGTGGACGCGCTGTCCGGGGAGGAAGCCGATTGTGCGGGCGGCCCCATCCGGGTGGATTTCTCACATCACGCCCGCCCCCGGTGGCTGGGCGATGATCTGCTCGGCTTTCTCGCCGCCATCGATCACGGACCGCAAGCCTTCTGGCTGGAGGATGATAGCCGCCCCCTCTGGACAAGCAATGTGGCTTATCGCATGTCCTTTCTGCGCCGGCACGGCCTGCGCTTCGATGCACGCTACAACCGCCGCGGCGAGAGTGCGCAAGGCAGCGGTGGTGGCGAGGATGTCGTGATGCTGAAACGCTTGCTCGCGGCAGGTGCGCGCATCCGCTATCGTCCGGACATGAAAGTCGATCATGCCGTTGAGCCCGCTCGACTGAAGCGCGGGTATTTTCTGCGACTCCACCATCTGGCTGGCATGCGCAAAGGTCTGCATGAACTGCCCTCTGCGGCGCGGCTGCTGCTGGGTGCGCCGCGCTATCTTTACCCGCAACTGGTCAGGCATCTGCTGCGCGCGGTGCTTATGGCCGCAAGCTTCCATCCGGGCTGGCTGCGACAAGCGATGAATGCGACTCACGCCCTGGGCCTCATCCGGGGCTACCGGCAACGGGATTCACGGCAGTTGTGAACAAGCGCAGCTACACGCTCATTGCCACCGTCCGCAACGAAGCCGCGGGCATCCGGGATTTCGTCGAATCCCTGTTGACTCAGCGCCGCGCCCCGGAGGAAATCGTGATCGTGGACGGTGCCAGCACGGATGGCACCCGCGAAATCCTGGAGGAATACGCTGCACGAGGCCTACTGCGCGTGATTTCCCGCCCCTGCAACATCGCCGAGGGGCGCAACCTTGGCATCGAGGCCGCCACGAGCACCCATCTCGCCGTGACAGATGCGGGCTGCAAGGTGGATCCGGACTGGTTGCTCGAAATCGATCGCGCCTTTGATGAGTCCTCGTCGCCGGATGTAGTCGCCGGCAATTTCCGGTACGAATGCCACACCGCTTTCGAGGACGCAGTTGTCCGCGCGACTTTCCAGCCTCACCGGGATGACACGGAAAACGCCCGTTTTTATCCGTCCAGTCGTTCAATAGCCTTCAGCAAGTCCGCCTGGCAGCGTGCCGGCGGCTATCCGGAATGGCTTTACGCGGCCGAGGACACCCTGTTCAACATCCGGCTGCGTCAACTTGGACATCGCTTCGTCTTTGCCCGCGACGCCATCGTCCGCTGGCGCCCTCGCGAGACCTGGCGAGCGCTGGCCCGTCAGCGCCTCAACTTCGCGCGCGGGAACGCTCGTGTGGGTATTGGCGAATCGGGCTATCTGCTGAATCTTCGGGTGCACACGTGGCTGCTGCTGACCTTGCTCGCCTGCAGCTTTCACCCTGCATTTCTGCTCTTGACCCTGCTCCTCATCGCCCAACATGTCCGGCGACGCCTGTGGCCGCAGGCACAGGCCACGACCAGCCCGGGTGAGTGGCGGATGCGCCTGCGGGTGATGGCCGTGATGGAATATGTTCGCCTCGTGAATCTGTATGGCTTCATGCTGGGAAAACTCGACCGCTGGCGCGATCCGCGGTTCGTCAGCGAACAGATCCGGTACATGGGTGCGGCTTCAGTGGCAGTGCTGAATCTCGACGGGCGCAGCGCGCGCTCCCCAGGGTCCCTGCATCCGGGGCAGCAGTTCGCCATGGGCCTCGTGCTGGTGGGAGCGTTGCTCGCGCTGTTTGGCGAGGGCCCTCACGCGAGCCTGCAGGCCACTGCCCCGGCACTGGGTCTCGCGCTTTTCTTTGTCCTCGGGCTGCTGTTGAAGTCGCTTCGCGATTTCAGCCACACCGGCCCGCGCATCAGGGACGAGATCCGGCAACACTACAGGCGCCAGACCTGGCTCGCGCTGACGCGCCTGTTTCTTGCCGCGTGGATCATCGTATGCCTGCTCGCAGGCGCAGGACTGCTGCTCACCCATGGCGTGTGCCGGGTCGCTGGCCTGCAGGTCACACCGGAGTTTGCCGCGGCTGGAAGCATGGCGGGCATTCTCGGTGGCCTTGCCATGCAGTTCGTTCATGTGTTGCGTTTCAATCCGGGCTTGCTGGTTGCCAGCATGCACTACCGCAT
>JBDLQR010000085.1:0-4642 GCA_039800485.1 Pseudomonadota bacterium | reverse complement strand
CAGTGTGAAGTCTGCGCAAGGCGTCACGTGCTTTTCCTTGGTTTTTCCATACTCGGACGAATGATGTTTTTCACACATTTCTGGATTGAACTTTGAGAAGCAGCCAAGCAGCCTCGGCCTCTCTGCGATTGACGAGCCCCGGCAGCACTTTCCCGCCTCCATAGACCCATCGGCGTAGCTCTGTAGCAGCTGCTGCCCAATCACGCTGGTTGATGCGCCGCCGTAGCGTCGACGTCTGCAGCCGCCCTGCGCCAAGGTTGAAGGTGAAGTCCACGATGGCCGAAAGTCGTCTGTCAGGTTCGGCGGCGAGAACCGGGCAGTAACGCAGCGTCGCGGCGAGCGCCGTTTGCAGGTCGCGCGCCAGATAGACCTCGGCTTCGGCCTCGGTGATCGGCGGGTGCTTCGCATCACACAGATGGCCATAGCCAATCGTCCAGTAGCCCGCTGGACCGGTGTAGGGGATGAGCACGGCCAGGATCGTTCTTGGGCACTCTATGGCATCCCTCAAACCTCTTGGCCGGGTAGATGGCAGCATGTGGAACCGCAGTCATGACCGCACCCGATCAAAGACGCGCCCGAGAAGCCAGAAGTTGAGAACACCTTATGCAAAAGAATTGTGGAAACAGACTGGCTTAGAACTTAAAACCTTATTCTATCGCCCTAACCCACACACAACAACCCTCAGCTTCCTCGCGCCAACGCTCGGCATGACAAAAGCAAGGCTGTTTCCTCCGCCTAGAGTATGGAAAAATAAACCCTCTCGATTAGTCCGCAAGTAAGCCATTGATTTAATGGATCATTTTTTTACCACTGCTTGCGGACTTCGAAATCGACCTCACCCCGGGGGCTTCAGAGAAACCGGGTAAACGCAGAGGAATGGGCCCAAATAGGCCAAAACCCACCTCACGCCGTGGTCCGCAGGTTTTGGCATTCACCCGCACCTTTCCGCTGGGGTTTGCAAGGCTTGCAGAAAAAAGGCCCCTAACTCAGAGGAGTTAGGGGTTTGAGATTGGTGGCGGACAGTTGACCGTGTGCCGATTGGCTCCCCGAGCCAATGAGCACTGGAGCGTGCTGCCGCGGGTCAACGCGAAACTCCCGAAGGCCACGGGAGAATTCGTCGTCATTCAGGAGATCCACCAGCCCCGATCCTGTACCCCATCGCCCGGTAGCCGCGCTGGCGCTTGTCCCACATCCGTAGCAGCGCCGGATGGCCGGTGTCCACGAAGTCGATGATCCGAACGTCGGTCTTGCCGGCGTGCTCCCGGTGCAGGCGGCCAGCGTACTGCTGCAGCGTGCCCCTCCAGGAAACCGGCATGGCCAGCACCAGCGTGTCGAGCGGTGGATGGTCGAAGCCTTCGCCAACCAGCTTGCCGGTGGACAGGAGGACACGTGGGGCGTCGGGCGGCAGGGCATCCAGATCTGCCACCAAGGCTGATCGCTGCTTCCGTGACATTCGCCCATGCAGAACGAGCGGTGCTGGTTGCAGGTTATCGAGCTCCACCTTGATAGCCTCGAGGTGCTCCGTCCGTTCCGTCAGGACCAGCACCTTGCGTCCCTCCGCGACGGCATCACGCACCGCGGCAGCGATTGCAGTAGTTCGGGCGGCATCATTGGCGAGATGTCGGAAAACGTCCTGGATGCCCGCCTCCTGCGGCAAGTCGATCTGGGCATGGCGGGAGTGCGGCACCACCTCCAGATCGTGCGGCGCCCCGGCCGGCGTGGCCGCCGTGTGACGAATCGGCCCGCACTGCATGAAGATGATCGGCTGCTGCCCGTCGCGGCGGATCGGTGTGGCCGTGAGGCCCAGTACGAACTTCGCCTTGGTCCGCTTGAGGATCGCGTCGAAGGAGACTGCGCCGACGTGGTGACACTCGTCGACGATCACCTGCCCATAGTCCTCGACCAGCGGATTCACCTCGCCCTGGCGGGACAGGGATTGCATCACGGCGATATCGATCTTGCCAGTGGGTTTGGCCTTGCCGCCGCCGATGGTGCCGACAACGCCCTTGGCGACCCCTAGAAAGGCTTGCAGGCGCTCCTGCCATTGCTTGAGCAACTCCGTGCGATGCACCAGCACCAGGGTATTAACGCCCCGTCGGGCAATCATCGCGGCGGCGGTGACCGTCTTGCCGAAGGCAGTTGGCGCGCAGAGCACGCCAGCATCGTTAGGGAGCAGTCCGGCAACTGCGGCTTCCTGATCGAGGCGCAGACTGCCGACAAAAGACACGTCCATTGGTTGCCCGCCCAAACGTTCATCTCGCAGATCACAGGCAATGCCGTTTTCACGCAGCAGGGACATTGCGGCATCGTGGCACCCGCGCGGCAGGGCGATGTGCTGGGGGTAGCTCTCGGCGCAGCCGATAACGCGCGGCTTGTCCCACACCGACATCCGCATCGCCTGGGCCTTGTAGAACTCGGGGTTCTGGAAAGCCGCCAACCGGATGAGGCGATTAGCCAATGCCTGGGGCAACTGAGCCTTCTCGAAATAGACAAGATTGGCCAGCGTGACCGTCAGTGACTTCGGCATCGGACCGGCCAGCTTCTTGGCCAATGTGCTCTCGCGCTTCCAGGGTGTGGCCAGGTCCTCGTCGTCGATGAAGGTGACGTCCAGCGGATGGACGCCACCTGTAGCCCGGAGAATGGTCGGCTCGATGTCGTGCGCGGCCATCGGCTGGATGGACGCAATAAACGCCCATTGGTCCGAATACGGCCGAAAATCGGCGTCGACGAACACACTGAAACCATGTTCCCTCGGGCCCTTCTGCAGCGGCAGGGCAATCAGGTTTCCGAACCCGCCTTTGGGCATGGTGTCCTGATTTGGAAACAGCCGGTCATAGGATCCCAGCTTCAGTTGCCGAGTGCGCGAGCAGGTAAGACTGATGATGGCAGTGCCAAGACGCCGGGCATCACGGGCCGAAACGCGTCCAGCAAAGAACGCCCAGACGTGAGCTCCCTTACCGGAGCGCGAAATCTCCAACGCGGCCGGCACGCCGAGCGCCTCGCAAGATTGCATGAACGCCCGTGCGTCCTCTCTCCATTCCGCTTCGTCGAAGTCGACCGCGAGGAAATAGCAGCTGTCGTCTTCCAGCAGCGGATACACGCCGACCGTGTGTTCACCAGTAAGATGGTCATAGATCACCACATCGGACAGCGGGATCAGCACACGATTGCCGCAGTCCCCACACTTGATGCGCGGCTTCTCGCACACGCCGGCTCGCCATTCATTTGCGCAGGCCGGCGAATAACCTGACTTGCCCGAGGTCTTGGCCTCCCAGCGGATCGGGTAGACATCGGTGCGCCCGCGGAACAGGCGACGGAATAGTGAAACTTTTTCGGCAGTGGACAGCCGAGATGGTTCGGGCTCACGAACCTCGAGGGTAGCCGGCTGCGACGCATGCCAATCGATCCCGTGTGATTCGAGGAGGGCGATAAGGCGGTCGTTTTCCGCTCGGAGCCTTGCAACTTCGGACGCGCCGTCCATTGAATCCCCGAGCGATCGCATGGTGCCTCACCCGCCAGGTGTCTCTTGAAAAAGAAACATCAAGGCTGTGCGCAGATCTTGCACAGTCTTTTCCAGAGACGCGGCCGTCAGTTGATTGCGATTGATGAAGGCTGCCCATTGCATGAGCTTCTGGCGATCGCTCGAAAATTGCGGGCTCAGGCCAATCGGTACCCCTGAGGGCTTTCTTGTACCGCGGCGATTCAGCGTGGCCTCGACCGCCTGCATAAGAATGTCCCGGTCCAGTTCCGCGTCTCGCAGAATGACCCACAAGTCGAAGTAATCCTTCATCCGACTGTTGGCCATGCCCAGGGAGATGATGGCCTCCAGCTTCTCGGCCACCACCGTGTACCGTGGATAGACCCGTAAGGTCGGTGCTGGCATGTCATCGAACATCACCGGGTAACGCGCTGACTCCGGCGCAGGGGTGACAGCATCTCCGTAACCGACATCGATCTGCACGGGGCAACGGGCCCCATCGATCGCGCCGATCAACGTCAATCTGATTCCCGCGTAGTTGGCCTCCTTTCGGATCTCGTCCGCACGTATCGACGCCGCATCAAATGCCATGCCGTCATCGACTTTAACCGCGCATATCCCTTCAAAGGCGGCGACAAGGAGAGGAATTTCCGCCAGTCCAAATCCCAGCAGATCGATGTCCCGGGTTGGGCGTAGCGGTACGTCGTACCACAGGTCAAACAGCAATGCGCCCTTCAAAAGGAAGTTATCCCGTTCGGGCGAGACGCCGAGGCGGTATAGCAATCGCTCCAAACCGTAGCGGGTGAGCAGTAACTGAAAGTCCACACCATCGGCCCGCGCCTTGTTGAGCAGTCGCGCACGCACGGAAGCGCCTGGATTGCGCTTCGTCATGCCAGGCTCTCCAGGTACGGGCGCATGACGTTGGCCACCCGGCAAAGCTGGGCCGACTCCCACAGCTCATCCATGGTGACCTTTTTCTGGCGCCAGGCATCTCTGAGAGCCTCGAGCGCGATGTCCAGTCCGATCTTGTTGCGGAACTTGAAGCAGTCGGCTACGGTCTTGGCGACCGAGGTCACAGGAATACGCACGACACCGTCGAGCGATATGGTCTCGACCTGCAGGCCCGGATCAGAAAGCCGAACGATGCGAAGCGGCGGATAGCTC
>JBDLQR010000084.1:0-2958 GCA_039800485.1 Pseudomonadota bacterium | reverse complement strand
TTTGGCAAGTTGGGCACCCTGAGTGGCCTCTTGCCGTTATTGCGCGGTATTGCGCGGGTCCTGCCATGAACATTCCTGTGGCCGATAGTGTGGACGCAGCCACTCCCTTGCCCTCGTTTTCGGTCATCATCCCGGCCTTCAATGCCGCAGCAACCTTGTCACGCGCCATTGATTCGGTGCTGGCGCAGCAGGGAGTCAGTGCCGAGATTCTCGTGATCGATGATGCGTCCAGCGACGAAACCGCGGCGGTCGCAGCACGCTACGGAAACAGCCTGCGGTACCTGCGTCAGCCCCGTAACCAGGGCGTGGCTGCTGCACGCAATCGTGGCGCCGCAGAGGCCTGCGGCGAATGGCTGGCTTTTCTCGATGCCGATGACTATTTCCATCCAGAGCGACTGATTACGCATGCGCGCTGGATCGTGGAGGACCCGACGCTCGACCTGCTCACCGGCGACTACTGTTATGCGGATACCGAGGGTAAAGCGCTGGGCCGTTCGTTGGAGGCTCATCCGATAGGGCAAGTCTTGCTCGCGCGTGCCGGCGAAGCCTCGAGGACACTGCTCAGGACCGAGGAGATTGAAGAGTTTGTCACGGATCATGTCGGCGACACCCATACCTTGAGCGTGCGTCGCGCCCAATTTCTGACCGTGGGCGGCTACCCTGTGGGTTTCCGGGTGTGTGAGGATGTGCACTTGCTGGTGCGCCTGGTGGCTGCCAGTGCTCGCATCGGCGTCAGCCTCCTGCCGCTTGCGACCTACGTCGTCCACGCGGGCAGTGCGACCCGCCGGGATCCCGTGGCCGCGCAGGTCGAGAATGTGCGTACGCTGCGTGATCTCGCTCGTCTGGCGCGGACCTTTCCGCCCGCTGTCAGCACGGGTGTCGCACGCCGCCTGCATGCCGCACGCATGAATCTGGCTTATGCCCTGTTGCGTGAACGCCGGCGACTGGCCGCAGTCTGTGCCGTGCTGCCGTCGCTGTGGGAGAGCCCAGGCTGGCGGACGCTGCGTGATACGCTCGCTGTGTTGAAAGGATGATTCCGGATGTCCCGATACCTTGTCATCACCGAGTTGTTTCTGCCCACCAAAGGTGGCACCGCTGTCTGGTTTGATGAGGTCTACCGGCGTCTCGGGGGACGCCACACACACATCGTGACCGCCGCAGTACCCGGCGACGTGCAACATGACGCCGGCCATCCCGCCACCCTGCATCGTCTGGATCTGCGCCGGGTGCCTTGGCTGCGGCCGGAATCCCTCCTGATGTATCTGCGATTGTTTCTCTGCAGCCTTTGGCTCGCCTTGTCGCGTCGCTTTACGGCCATCCACGCCGGGCGTGTACTGCCGGAGGGACTCGTGGGCTTGGGGGTTGCGCGCATCACAAGCCATCGGATCGCGATTTACGTGCACGGCGAAGAACTCACTACCTGGGGCCGCGGGCGCAAATACAAGGCCATGTGCTTTGCCCTGCGTCATGCGGATCTCATCATTGCCAACAGCCGTTACACCCGCAGCATGCTGCTCTCCCTCGGCGTGCCCGCAGAGCGCATCGAACTGGTCAACCCCGGGGTTGATCTCGAGCGATTCCGACCAGGCTTGCCCGCACCGAGTGCCACGGCAGGCGTCAACCTCGAGGCAGGCAGGCCGCTACTGCTTTCGGTAGGGAGATTGTCGCGGCGCAAGGGCTTTGACCAGGTGATTCGCTGCCTGTCCGGACTCGCAGCCCGAGGCTTGACCGTGGAGTATGTGATTGTCGGCACAGGAGAGGATGAAGCGTACCTTCGCCAACTCGCCGCGGACTGCGGCGTCGGGGCACAGGTGCATTTTGCAGGTCATGTCAGTGCCGAGGATCTCCCGCGCTGGTACTGTGCGAGTGACCTCTTCCTCATGCCCAACCGCGAGATCGAAGGCGATACCGAAGGGTTCGGCATGGTTTTCCTCGAAGCGGCGGCCTGCGGGCGTGCCGCGATCGCGGGCGAGGCAGGCGGCACAGAGGATGCGGTCCTGCACGACAGAACAGGACTCAGGGTGGATGGCGCCTCTCTTCCTGCGGTGGAAGAGGCCATCCATGCGCTGCTCATCGATCCTGTCCGCATGACCGCGCTCGCTGAGAACGGTTTGCAGCGTGCCCGCGAAAGCTTTGGCTGGGATGCGGTGGCGCGGCGCATCGACTCGCTCGTAAAGCATTCATGAAAGCATCGTTCTGGAGCATGAACATGAACAGGAAATCATCGAAATACGCGCTCAATCTCAGTGCCCTGGCCGCAGTGCTGGCGCTCTTTACGAATGCCCACGCAGCGGACAAGCCTGCGTTCGCCAATGCCTTTGATGAAACGCCTGCGGAGCACCAGGAGTGCATGAAGCTCGTGTACTCGCGCAAGGATCCCAAGGATCCCGACTGGGTGCACATGCATCACTACTGTCAGGGCCTCAGGTTCTACAAGCGAGCCCAGCAGTCCCGCAACGACGACGCCCAGTTCCGCCACAACCTCGCCAATTCGGTCGATGGCTATGACTATGTGCTGAGAAACACGAAAAAGACCTTCCGCATGCGCCCCGAGGTGCTGGTGATGCGCGGGCGCACGCTCGAGCTGATGTCCCAGGACAAGGAGGCTGCAATGCAGTACTTCGAGGCTCTGGAGCTCGATGCCAACTTTTCGATGGCCTACGGCGCCCTCGGCAATCTGCTTGCCCGCCAGGGACAGGAGTCGGAGGCGCTGAAAATCCTCGGTGAGGGCCTGCGACGCAAGCCCAACAATCGCTATCTGCAGGCCCGCTACGCCGCGATCAGCGGTGGCGAGCTGCCACCGAGGCCCGCCGTTGCTGCGCCCGAGGCGGAAAAAAGCACACCGTGATTGTCCGTCCCGCGCGCGGCCCGTAGCGCCCGGACCCGGGCTTCAGTATTTCCGAGTCCACCAGTCGTTGAGCGTCCGGGTCAACTCGGCCGTGACCGCGGGGTGATGGG
>JBDLQR010000083.1:0-5954 GCA_039800485.1 Pseudomonadota bacterium | reverse complement strand
AAGACCCTTGAGCAAGCGCAAGGTTCCCCAACGCCCGGAAATCACTCCGGATTGGGGCATGAAGAGGAGGAGAACAGCGGGGAGAGATGTCTCCCGGCCCTGAGCGGGCCGGGAGACAGGTGCTCAGAACGAGCGGGAGATGGTGAAGACGATTTCGTCGTTCGCCAGGTCGCGGTAGGAGGTGTTGCTCTCCGACCCGTACTTGTAGTTGTTGTAGAACGTCTCAAAGCCCCCGTTCCACTGGCACAGGGGATCTGCGACTCCACCACACGCGTCCCCGCGGTCCACCCAGTGGTAGGCCACATCCAGAGTGAAGCCCAGCACATCGTAGGACACACCGGCAGTCAACCACCACCAGTTGTAGCCGTCAGGTGTTCCAAAATAGGCCGAAAACTCGTCCCCCTCTACATCCTGATAGCCTACGTTAAAGTAGGGTGAAAGGCCGAAAGGAAGAGTGATACCGGTTGAGATCTGGAAGTGATGAGCCGCGCCATCCTCGCCAAAGAAGTCGGGCGAAAAGTTGTAATCGAAACCTATGCTTGGTGAGAGATAAGTCTCGCTGAACGTTTTTGCCACTCCGAAGTTGACCTCGAAGTAATTGGCATCCATGTCCGGAAGGGCACCCAAGTATGGCTGGGTATCACTCGGATCAGTGATGTAGGCACCAAGCGCAGGATCAGGAAAGCCCATGCCACGTACACCGGCATTGAGGGGAGCGGGATTACCGTAATCTGTGAAAGTCGGGTCGTAACCAGGCGGATCAAGGCCTTCTGACCGGGTCGGGCTCTCGCCCGGGAACATGTAATAAAGGCCCTGCACGGTGAAATCGAGGCCGGACCAGCCCCAGGTGTAGCCGCCGTACACGTCCACTTCCACGTTGGCGTCGGAGAATTCAGTGTTGGAGGCCCAGCCACCCAGGAAGAAGCCATTGTAGCCCCAGTCCATGCCGCCCTGTACCGCCACGCCATCCGAGTTGCTGATGCCGCGGAAGCGATAGTCGGTGGTCAGAGCAATGTTGGCGGTGAAGTTTTCCTTCGCGAAAATTTTCTCAGGGGTCATTTCCCCTTCGGCATGCGCGGCTCCGCTGATGCCCAGCGCGGCGATGACGGCCGTGGCGAGTTTGGTTCGGTTCATCTGTTCTCTCCCAAGATTGAATACAACAACATGTTGAGCAGGCCCTCTGACGCCCGGCTTCCGCAGGGGCCCCGAAGGTTCACTTGCCTATCACGTTTCGGTAAAGCAACAAGCGGGCCAGCTCAATCAGTGTTTTGACAACAAGTTCTGTTTCAAAAACACAACGGAGTGTGCGCGCCCGGCCGAAATAGATCAAGAAATTTTTTCCAATTTAATCAATTGGTAACGCGATTTTTCTTGATGATTTATATTTTTGCAACGCAGTAATTGCGTCTGGATTTTTCTTTTTGTCGCACCATTACAACGCTTGGCCCGCTGAGTTGCGCCTTAGATTGGTGCGCCGCATTGGCCACGAACGCGAGCTTTGCCTAATCCTATGTTTGAGTGAGGATTTCCCGGCGTGGACCAGGTGACGCACCGCCCCCAAAGCAAGCGTCCGCGCTCCAAGGTGGGGCGCAGCGAAATCTCCCCGCGCGAACACGGGGGTGATCGATGCATTCCTGATCGTTCGTCGAACTTCTGCCAGACGATCGGTCTGAACCTGGGCCTCTATGGCCAACGGGGGAAATTCCGACCCATATGGGTGCGGCAACGGCCAAAGTGGGGCTCTCGCGGACCCTGGGGATCAGGTTCGCGAACAACTATCCAACCAGATGAATACTGGGCATTTGAACTAAAAAAGGGGGGACGGGCGTGAGCAAATGGTTCGACTTTGGCAACCTTCGTGGTGACCTGACAGGGGGACTGACGGCGGGCATCGTGGCACTGCCGTTGGCACTGGCCTTCGGCGAGGCTTCGGGTGCGGGCCCGATGGCAGGCCTCTGGGGGGCCATATTCGTCGGGTTTTTCGCCGCCTTTCTAGGGGGCACGGGCGCGCAGATCTCGGGCCCGACCGGCCCCATGGTCGTGGTCTTCGCCGGTATATTCTCGGCGCTCTCGGGAAATCCCGCGCTGGTCTTCACTGCAGTCATCCTGGCGGGACTCCTGCAGATTCTCATGGGTGTGCTGCGCCTCGGCCAGTACATCAATCTCGTTCCTTACCCGGTCGTCTCCGGTTTCATGAGCGGGATCGGGGTCATCATCATCTCGCTGCAAGTGTCGAGATTGTTTGGCCATGAACCAGATGGCGCCGGGACACTCGCGGCGTTTGGAGCAATCCCGGAAGCCATCACCAGCCCGGTCATTCCCGCGCTGGCGGTTGGCCTGCTGGCACTGGCAATGGTTTTCTTCTGGCCCAAGTCATTTTCGCGCTATGTGCCCGCGCCACTTGCTGCCCTGGTGACCGGCACGGTGGTTGGTCGATTCACAGGCGTGCCAACTGAGCTCACCTTGGGCGAGATTCCCACGGGTCTGCCCTCGATGCTGTTGCCGACATTTTCCGGGGAGTCTCTGATGTTGGTGCTGGAAGCTGCCGTGATACTCGCGGTGCTCGGCTCCATCGACAGCCTCCTGACCTCCCTCGTCGCGGACACCATGACTGGAACCCGGCACAAGTCCAATCAGGAGCTGATTGGTCAGGGAGTCGGCAATGCGGTGGCCGGACTTTTTGGCGGAATTCCCGGTGCGGGGGCCACCATGCGGACTGTGGTCAATATCCGGACCGGCGGTGAGACCCGCATCTCCGGCATGATGCACTCACTGGTGCTGGTGGCAGTCGTGCTGGTGGCGGCGCCGCTTGCTGCGACGATTCCGCATGCGGTTCTTGCCGGCATTCTGGTCAAGGTGGGTTACGACATCATCGACTGGACTTATCTCAAGCGCGCTCATGCTGGCCCGCGCTGGGACCTGCTGCTCATGGTACTGGTGCTGCTGCTCACCGTGTTCCTGGACTTGATCACGGCAGTGGCCGTCGGCGTGGTTCTGGCCGCTCTTGCTTTCGTGAAGCAGATGGCCGACCTGCAGCTCAAGACCCTTGACCCCGGTCACCTGCCGGATTTCGAGCCGGAAGAACGCGCCATTCTGGATGCCGCCAATGCCCGGGTAGCCTTGTTCGATTTCGCCGGCGGCCCGCTCAGCTTTGGCGCCGCGGCCGATCTCGGCCACAAGGTCCGGGAGCGGGCCAAGGACGGTATCTCCGCCATCGTGCTTGATTTCACCCGGGTGCCCTTCATCGACCTGTCGGCGGCAAAGGCCGTGGAGACCATTGCGTGCGATGCCCGCCAAGCGGGCAAAGCCCTGTATGTGACCGGCATGAACGCAGCTGTGACCGCCACGCTCGGCAGCCTGCATGCCGACCACTGCATCACGGCAGGTGCCCGCTTTGAACGCCGCATCGACGCCCTGCGTGATGCGGCGGCCAAAGCAGGTGTGAGCGTCTGAGCCACTGCCTGGAACTACCTCCCCTGCTCCGCCTGCCGGCTCAGTAATTCCACTGCAGCTGCAGGCGGAGCAGGTCTCCTTCGTACTGTGCATAGGGTGCGTTGACCACATCCGTGCGGTCGGTCATGACGTAAATGGTCGTCAATTCAAGCGCGGGGATGAACTGCCATTCGAGCCCGAGCTGGAATTCATCCACATTCGTGGCCGGTGCGTTGCGCTCGAACTTCATTGCGCCGTCAAAATGCTGCCAACGCAGGAACGGCATCATGTGGCCCCAGGCGCTGTCATAGCTGTACATGGCCTGCACGTAACCACCGTTGAGGGACTTCTCCTCGATGACACTGTAATCATCCGAGAGCTCAGGCCCTCGCCCCCAGTTCCATTCGGCCTGTAGTCCGAAAGGCTGCGGATACAGCACGGCACTCAGACCCACTCGCTGGTCTCGAAAGCCATTGGCAGGCGCATTCGCCTTGGGTTTGGCCAGCGAACCTGTCGCTTCCACGGTGGGTACAAAGCGGCCCGTGACGGCCTGGATGCCGGCTTCAAAGATCTGCCCGTTGGAGAACTGCCAGGGCCAGGTTGCGCGCGCCACATAGTGGAAGTTGTCGTTGCGCTCTGTCCGGTTGGCGCCTTGTCCGTTGTAAATGCCGAAGCCCAGAACGCCGTAGTCACCCGAGCCCTTGAGCCCATTGGCCACCAGATCCTTGAACAGCTTGCGAATGTGATCCGGCGCCCAGTAGAAGAAGGCGCCGAGATCCCGCTCGTCCTTGCAGCAGCTGTTGATGGCGTCAGCGCGATCAAGATCCAGACGATTCTGGCTCGACTGCAGGTTTTCGAAACCGTATGGAATTTTCGACTGGCCAACCCGCAATCTGAACTCCTTGCGGCGATCGAAGAAGAAGTCGAGATAGGCATCCCGCAGCTGCACGAGGTTTTGCGAGGATGAACCTGACGGAGTCACCGCAAAGTCCGGCTGCAGATAGAGCGACATGCGGTCGTTGATGTCCCCGCTCAGGATGACCCGCAAGCGACGGATGAACAGGGACTGGTCCTCGCCGATGGATTTATCGGAATGCAGCGCCATTCCGTCCAGTTCGTCATCGAGCGCATGATTGTAGCGGAGTTGGGTGTAACCGCGGATGCCGAATTTGTCATACCACTTCGCCTCTGCCGGTTTCGGAGCGGAGGCCACAGGAGAAGTGCTGGACGCCACGACGGCAGGCGCGTGTTTGGCGTCGGTCGGAGATGGAACCGTAGCCGAGGATGGTGCCGAGCGCGAAAGGGTTGAGCCGGCCGCGACTGCCGGTGCGGCTGCGCCACCTGCCGCGGGCGCCTGTTCTTCTACTTGCTGAAAAACGCCGAGGCGTACTCGATTGGGTCCAGCTTCCGTGTAGACCTGTTTGGTCACACTGTCCACGTAGAGCTCCAGCGTGGCGGCCTTCACCAAATAGCTGGGGATTGCCAATAAAACACAGAGAATCAGTCGGTTGAGTGGCATTTTGTTGCTCGCAAATAGACCTTCGGGGGATATCTTCCGCAGGCCTCGCGGCTTCTGCGGCGCGAGCATTACATGACAGTCATATGACGATTTCGTGACAGTTTTATGGCAGAGGCCAGAGGACTGTTGGCCCGTGGGTTGATGCCGGAGAGGAACGCCGCATTCGCGGCAAGGGGCTCAGCCGCCTTTCAGCGGAGGGACGAACAGGAGGGCATCGCCATCGGTGAGGACGGTAGAAGGGAAGTCGGACTGAGGGACTTTCGTACCATTCCGCATCAACATGAACTCGGTATCGGAAAATCCGAGCTGGGCTACCAGGTCGGCCGCCGTGGCGCCTTCCGGCAAATCCATGTCCCGCTCATCGAAATGCTCGATGTGCTCCGCCAGAAACTGGCGCATCCAGCCGAGCAGTTTGACGTTGACTTGCATGATCGGGAGCTTGCTCCCCGGAGCAGCCTTGCGGCCGCCGGGGAGCTGACAGGTTTCGATCAGTTCATGCCGAGGCGCGCGAGGGTTTCAGCCTTGGGCTTGCCGTCCTCAGTCCAGCCACGCTGGCGATAGTACTCCGGCAACATCTCGGCGAGACCACTCACCAGGCCCTTCGCCACGCCGCTCGGTGCCGGCTCCTCCAGGATTCGCTTCGGCAGGGTGTCATCCTTCGCCGTGAGCCCGGCAGCCAGGTTGAACTGGCGCTCCAGATTCCAGATCCGCTCACCGGTTTCGTTGATGCGGGCGACATCCCATCCACCTTCGCAGGCGCCGTCCACCAGCGCCGCATAGTGCTCGGGGATGGCACCGGAGTGCGCCGTGAACAGGCACAGCCCGCTGGCGTCGATCGCCGAGATGAGATCCTGGGTCGACCGCACCACTTCCGGCTTTTCCTTGAGTTCAGTGGTAGTGAAATCGCTGGCATAGGGATTGGCACGCAGGTGGCAGGCGCCGCGGTTGCTGGTGGCATAGCCGAGGCCCATGCCCTGCATCGCCCGACCGTCATAGGCAGCAA
>JBDLQR010000082.1:0-3007 GCA_039800485.1 Pseudomonadota bacterium | reverse complement strand
GTCCCAGGCTCCCAGAATCTCCTCGCGACGCCCCTCGGCAAAGGCCAAGCCACTGCGCAGGGGCAAGTACCCCGGCTCGGCCATCACATGTTTACCTTTCTTGTACTGGTAGATGGTGTCTGCGGCGTGGCTTTCCGCTTCCAGCAGCACATGCCGGTTGCCGCGCTCGGCGGCTCTCGAAGCAGCCGCAAGCCCGGCGGGCCCCGAACCCACGATGACAATGTCGTAGTCGGCCGATATGTGCTCGAACATCATGCCCATGACTCGCTGCCCTCTTTCCAGATCACGGTGCCGCGGCGTGCAGCCGCCCACGCACGTCTTCCAGCGCCGCCTGAAAAACGGCCGGCTGGTAGCGCTCATCATCGGCCAGCGCATCGAGCAAGCGGTCCATGGCGCTACGCAGCGCCCTCTGATCCACGGCCACACTGCCAGGCACAAAATCGTTTACCAGACTCGTGATCGCCATATACGCCTGCTCCGCGCCCGCATAGTCGGCAAAGCTCGATTGGCGAGACTCCTCCACCAGCGCCACCAGGATGCGTCGCATCACCTCCGGGCCATAGCTCTGCCGTTCCAGCGACGGTACCAAACCTTTTATCCGCCGTGTGAGGGCGCGGGCAAGGTCGAGATAATCCTTGCCCGGTGGCGCTTCACCCGTTGCAACCGCGAGATGCAGGGCATGGACCTCTGCATCGAAGCTGGCCGACTCCCCGGGCAGCAGCGCGCGCACGATCGCGCGCAGCATCAGAAGATTGCTGTCGTTCAGCCTGATGGCGCCCGGACCCACGCCCAAGCGCGGACTCCAGCGCTTCTCACTCATGGGATGGTGGCAACTGTGGCAATCAAAGAGCACCAATTCCGGGAAGGGTCCTTGGCGTCCCCGCTTGTGATCCGTGAGCGTCTCCAGCAGGTGGGTCACTGCCACGGTCTGGCCGACCGCCCAGACCTTGAGCGCTTCTGGATTACCCTTGCGCTCCCGGTAGTCCGCATCGACACGGAAGTGTGCCGGCTCCAGGCTTGTGAAGGTTTTCACCTCGAATGACAGTCGTGGATGTCCCGCTCCCATCAGGCGATGACTGACAAAGCGGGTGTCGTCTCCGAAATGGCAGGACAGGCACAGTCGCGCCTGCGCTGCCGGCCGGTCCGTGGGATAGAGACCCTGGCTGAGATTGCGCGCATGGCTCGCGCCCTCCTCCGTATGCCCCGCCAACCATTTCTCCGAGGGCCCGTGACAGCCTTCGCAGCCCACGCCTTCGGTCAGTACATGGCGCTTGCCGCGCCGCGCTTGCGGTGGCGCGTGGCTATGGCAGTCGAGGCACAGTTGCGTGGCGTGCGCGGGCGTTTTGAGACCCAGCTTGTGCGCGATGCTGCGGGAGCGCTCGTTGAGCAATACCGCGTAAGCCTGGGTGTGCCGGTCCAGCCGCAACCAGGTGGTGTACTCGTTCTGCAATACGTGACTCCCCTCCAGTGGCGTGATGGAGCCATGGCAGGTGCTGCTGGCGCAGTTGACGGTACCCTCGGTGCGATCCGGGGACTGATTGGGCAACGGCGAGGCCGCAGCAGCGGCCAGCATCAGGAGCAGCGCGAGGCAGAGGCCCGCGCGCGCGCGCATCGATACGGGTTCAGGGTGCGGCATGCGGGACCTCCGGGTGAACAGTATTCCCGGGACGCGGCAGGTAGTCCTCATGGCGGACTTCATCGCTGACCTTCCAGGGTTCGCCCTCGGGGGTGAGGTAGAGTTTGTCCATCTCGGCCTTGTTGAAGGGGCGCGCGCCGATGCGCCCGATCACGGCAATCTGATGGCCGGTCTCATCCACCGCGCGATCCCGATCAAGGCCCTTGGACAGCGCCAGCGCAGGCGATTGGGTCTGCCGGGTAGCGATGAGCTCCGGGCGCGGTTCAGGTGAGAAGCCGTAAAATCCGGGCTGGCTCTCGGGCGAGGTGAGCTGTATGACCTTCAGGCCATTCCTGCCATCCGCCACATAGGCGAAAAGGGACGCGTTGGTGCTCCCCACCACCACATCGCGCGCATCATTCAGCCGTCCTTCTGCATCAAACATGCGGAGGAGCTTTGGCGCCTCTGCTTTTTCGATATCGACGATGGCAAGACCCTCCGCGCCGGCTGCGACATAGGCATAGGTACGCGCAAGATAGACGCGGTGCGCTTCCTTCAGCGGGATCATGGCCGGCAACAGCACAGGCTGCCCGGGGTGAGTGACATCGATCACGCGCAGACCTTCGGCGTTGGTGACGTAGAGATACCGGAACTGCAGTGCGCTGGCGCGGGCATCTGTCAGCGGAACGGACGACAGCACCTGCGGATTGAGCGGGTCGTTCAGATCGATGATTTCCACGCCGCGCGGGGTGGTGATGTAGGCATGACTGCCAGCCACCACGATGTGCTGCGCGCCATCGAGACGACCTTCAGGATTCCAGGTGAGTGCACGCTCGAGGAAATTGTTGCGGGCCTCACCGTCCACCAGCGTATCGACGTTCACCAGGATCAGGCCCTCCTCTGCATCCACGACATAGGCGTAGTGATAGAGCGAGTGGAATGGCTGCTCCTGATTGGTGTCGCGCATGATCTCGCCCTGGTTGCGTGTTGGCGCAATCGGCTGGTTGGTCGGCAGGGCAACGCAGGTCGCGTTACGGCTCTTCACCTGCGTATCGTGCCCGAGTGGCGAGAACGGCGCAGTGATGATGCGTTGACTCACACCCTTGTTGCCATTGGCAGCGATGTCATAGACCCGCAGCCCACCCCGACCTTCGGCGACATAGAGATATTCACCCCGCATCTGCAGGCAGCGCGCAGCATCCGGCGTGTCGTGGTGGTTGGCGGCCTCCCGGTGAGGCATGTCCACGATTTCTCGATTGTGCTTTTGGTGCTCGGCATACCAGTCGGGATAGGCGTATTTCTGGAGGTAAGAGCCGATCACTGCCTGCGGCTCATCCCACTCGGTCACGCCTACCGCCTCCACATGCTGCTCCGCCCCTACCCATGCATAGC
>JBDLQR010000081.1:0-6224 GCA_039800485.1 Pseudomonadota bacterium | reverse complement strand
CCCATGGCACTGCGCGAAATCCTGCACTATCCGGACCCCCGGTTGCGAACCAAGGCCAAGCCCGTGGTGGCCGTGGACGAGGTCATCCGGACCTTGGTGGATGACATGTTCGAGACGATGTATGCGGCTCCCGGGATCGGGCTGGCCGCGACGCAAATCAACGTCCACCAGCGGGTCATCGTGATCGATGTTTCGCGGGATCAGGACCAGCCGCTGTGCCTGATCAATCCCGAGATCGTGAGCGCCGAGGGCAGCGAGTCTGCCGAAGAGGGCTGTCTGTCGGTGCCAGACATCTTTGAAACCGTGAACCGTGCCAAGGCGATCCGTGTTCGCGCCCTGGACAGGGACGGGGCGCTGCAGGAGTTCGAGGCCTCTGGTCTCACGGCGGTCTGCATCCAGCACGAAATGGATCATCTGGACGGCAAGCTGTTCGTCGATCGCCTGTCCGAGCTGAAACGGCTGCGCATCCGCAAGAAGTTCGACAAGCTCCAGAGACGCGCAGTCTGAGCATCACACTTCCGGGTCACCTGCCCGGCGTGACGGCCACGCAATCTCTGCTTCCCATCCCGTAATGACACCCCCGTCCGACCAGCCCCTACGCGTGATTTTCGCAGGCACGCCAGCCTTCGCGGTGCCCAGCCTGCAAGCGCTCATCGACCTGCCGGAGGTCGAAGTCGTCGCAGTCTATACGCAGCCCGATCGGGCTGCTGGACGCGGGCGCCAGATGAAGTGCCCGGAGGTGAAGCAGCTCGCACAAGCACACGGTATTCCGGTGGAGCAACCGCTCACATGGCGGGATGAGGCCACCCTGGCCCGCATCGCAGCGTGGCGGCCGGAGTTGCTGGTGGTTGCCGCCTACGGCCTGATCCTGCCGGAGGCCGGCCTTCAGATCCCGCCGCTGGGCGCCATCAATGTGCATGCCTCCTTGCTCCCGAGATGGCGCGGAGCGGCGCCCATCCAGCGCGCAATCATGGCGGGCGATGCGGAGACAGGGGTCACGATCATGCAGGTCGTCCGGGAGCTCGACGCCGGCCCGATGCTGCACCGGGTGACGTGCCCGATTGACGCAGACGACACTGCCGGAACACTCGAAGCCCGACTGGCACATCTTGGCGCAGAAGCGCTCACCACCGCGCTGCGCGCGCTACGCGCCGGTGCGGCGGTGGCTGAACCGCAGGATGCAGCAGCCGTGACTTATGCCGCCAAGATCACGCGCGAAGATCGCGAGATTGACTGGCAGCGTCAGGCCACCGCGCTTGCCCGGCAGATCCGGGCACTCAACCCGGCGCCACTCGCCCATACCGAGGCTCTCGGGATCCCGGTCAATCTGCTCAAGGCCGTGGCCATCCCTGAAACTTCGGACAGTGCTCCTGGCTCCTTGCTCGCGGCCACCAGCACAGGCATCGACATTGCCTGTGGCGAGGGCGTACTGCGAATCGAGGAACTGCAGCCCCAGGGCAAACGCATCATGTCCGCCCGTGATTTCGTGAATGGCTACGGCGCACGCCTCGGCGTGTCCAGCGCCTGATGCCCCGCAAGTCCAACGCCCCTTCTGCCACACCTGTGGCCGTGAGAGCCCTGATCGCCGAAGCACTGGCAGCGGTGCTCAGTGGGCGCGAGACCCTGGATCAGGCCTTGGCCGTACTCCGCGCCCGCGGCCTGAGCGATGCGGATGCCGCCTTCGCCCAGGAGGCTCTCTACGGAACCCTGCGCCACTACCACGCACTCGGCGCCCGACTGGATGCCAATCTGCAGCGCCCGTTGAAAGAAAAGGATCTGGTGCTGCGCGCGCTGATCCTCGCCGGGATGAATGAAACCCTCAACATGGCAACGCCTGCCCATGCCGCGGTCCATGAGACCGTGGAAGCTTGTGTGCAGATCGACCGCGCCTGGGCCAAGGGATTGGTCAACGCCCTGCTGCGCAAGATGCAACGTCTGCCCGTTGATCCGACGTTGCCGGTGACCGAGGAGATCCGGTACGAACATCCGCAGTGGCTGATTGATCGGTTGCGCGGCGACTGGCCCGCGCACTGGGAAAGCATTCTCGTGGCCAACAACGCACGGCCGCCCTTGAGCCTGCGCATCAATCGTGCGGCGATCACCCGCGAGGAGTATCTGCGGACACTGGCCGCGCGGAACATTGCCGCATCCGCCATGCGCTGGTCGCCCGATGGCGTGGTGATCCGCGAAGCGCAACCGGTCCGTGCCCTGCCCGGCTACGCTGAGGGCTGGTTCGTGGTTCAGGATGAGGCGGCGCAACTGGCGAGTCCGCTGCTCGTCTGCGCGGCCGGTGATCGTGTGCTGGATGCGTGTGCGGCACCCGGAGGCAAGACCACCCATCTGCTCGGGACAACACCCGGGCTCGAGGTAGTCGCCGTGGACATCAACGCACGCCGCATGCGGGAGCTCGAGGAGAACCTCAAGCGCCTCAAACTGGCGTGTACGGTCGCGGTGCAGGATGTCAAAGCCTATGCCGAGGCAGCCCTCACCAGAGGGGAGTCTTTCACCCGCATCATGCTGGATGCACCGTGCTCCGCCCTGGGTGTCATTCGTCGCCACCCGGACATCCGGCTGCGACGCTCGGTGGACGATGTTGCCATCGCCGTGGATCGGCAACAGCAGATCCTGCAGGCTCTGTGGCCCCTGCTGGCACCCCGGGGAGTCCTGCTCTACGTGACCTGCTCGGTGCTCAAGGCAGAGAACGACGGCGTGCTCGAGGAATTCCTGGGCACGCACACCGACGCCTGCCTGGAACCCATGACAGTGGACTGGGGCTTGGCAACTGCCTGTGGTCGGCAGATTCTGCCGGGCATGGACGACATGGACGGCTTCTACTTCTCGCTGCTGCGCAAGGTGCCCCGACAGTGATGACCGCCCCTCTGCACAGGCTTCGTTCCACCCTCTGGATGCTGCTGGCCTGTCTCAGCCTGGGCTTGCCGGCGAGCGCCGCTGACATCGAGATCCTCGACGTGCGCGGACAGTCGCGTGACGGTTTCTATTTCATGGATCTGGAGGCCCGCATTCCTCTCAGCCCCGACATGCAGGAAGCCGTGGAGAGCGGGGTGCCCTTGCGTTTCGTGTTCGACGTGCAGCTGGTGCGCGCCCGGCGCTATCTCTGGGATGCGCGAATGCTCGTCTTGCGACGCGCCGTGCGCCTCGAGCGGCATGCACTGGCCGGAAAGTACGTGGTGCACGATGAAGTCTCCCAACAGCGCCAGGTCCTGGCCTCGCTGCCGGACGCGCTGGAGGCACTGGGACAGCTGCGCGATGTCACGCTGACGAAGGTGGATGCGCTGCCGGCCGAGGTGCCGCTGCGGGGGCGCGTGCGCGCCAAGCTTGATATCGAGGGTCTGCCCGCTCCCATGCGCCCCGTTGCCTACCTCTCGCCCAGCTGGTATCTCGGCAGCGGCTGGTACAGCTGGGAGATTGCGCCATGAGTCGGCGCCGGTATGCAGCGCTGGGTGTTGCGCTGCTGGCAGTGTCGCTGCTCGGTTCGCTGGTACTCATAGGCGCGGCGCTGCAGAACTCCGAGCGCTTTGGCGCTCTGTTCTCCGTATTACTGCTCACCAACGGGCTGGGCCTCATCGGCTTCGTGATCCTGCTGGTGAGCAACGTGCGGCAACTGGTGGGACAGTTGCGCAGCCGCCAGGCCGGCGCACGCCTCACGCTGCGCATGGTGTTGATGTTCGTCGCGCTGTCCGTCACCCCACTGCTGGTCCTCTACGGGTTCTCGCTGGATTTCCTCAAGCGTGGCGTGGACAGCTGGTTCGATGCCCGCATCGACAACGCCCTCCAGGACGCTCTGGACCTGAGCCGCAGCGCATTGGACCTGCGCATGCGCGAGCTGCACAGCCAGACCGAGCAGCTCGCCTCGGAACTGGGGCGCGGACAGACCAGCGGCGGCGTGCTCGATCTCAGCGCCCTGCGCAATCCGGACAGCATGGTGGTGGCCAGTACCTGGGAGGGCGGAGATACCGATCTCGAGCTGCTCCGCCAGCGCGCCAAGGCGGACGAACTCAGCATCGTGAGCCAGGAAGGCGGCTTGCTGGAAACCAGCAGCCTCGGACCGGATCTGGTGCCGGCCCTGCCCACCTCGGCCATGCTGCTCCAGCTGCGCCAGGGGCGCAGCTACATCGGCCTCGAGCCACCCTCAAACGGGGGCTTCCTGGTGCGCATCGCAGTCAACATTCCTGATCAGGGTCTCGCTTCGGAACGCCGCATCCTGCACGCCATGTATGCGCTGTCACCGCGCATGAACACACTGGCCGGCAATGTCGAGCATGCCTACGCGCGCTATAACGAACTCGATTACCTGCGCGACAAGCTCAAGCTGAGTTTCGTGCTCACGCTGACGCTGGTGCTGTTGTCGAGCATCGCGGTGGCGACCTGGGCGGCATTCGTCTCCGCCCGCCGGCTGTCCGCCCCGATCAGTGCGCTGGCGGCGGGCACACACGCGGTCGCGGCGGGTGACTACACCACCACCCTGCCGGTGACGAGCAACGATGAAATCGGTCTACTGGTCAGCTCCTTCAACGCCATGACCGGCCACATCGCCGGAGCCCGCGCCGAGATCGAGTCCCAGAACCGCTACATGAACACCCTGCTCAGCGAGTTGTCGTCCGGCGTGATTGCGCTCGATGATCGATCCCGCATCACGACCCTGAACGACAGTGGTCGCCAGATACTGGCTCTTGAGGACGCGCCGATCGTGGGGGAGCCGCTCTCCGCCCTCTCCGATCGGCACCCCTACCTCCAGCCACTGGTCGATGAATTGACGGCCTCGGTTGCCGCTCGCGATGGCCGCTGGCAACGGGAGATCAGGATCTTCAACAGTGAGGGGCGTCGTACCCTGATGTGCCGAGGGACCGCAGTGTCCTTTGGCAGTGATGCCCGCCAAGGCCAGGTGATCGTCTTTGATGACATCACCGCACTCGCCAAGGGTCAGCGTGACGCCGCGTGGTCCGAGGTCGCCCGCCGGCTTGCGCACGAAATCAAGAATCCGCTCACACCCATCCAGTTGTCGGCAGAGCGACTGCGCCAGAAATATCTGGCAAAGATGGCACCCGCCGACGCCGAAACGCTGGATCGGCTGACCAGCACCATCGTCCAGCAGGTGGAAACCATGAAAGCCATGGTGAACACCTTCACCGACTATGCACGCCCGCCAGTCATCAACCAGGGTGCAGCCGACGTGAACGCGCTGCTTTCCGGTGTGATTGACCTCTACCGCTCCGCCCACCCTGACGCCGAATTCATCGTCGACCTGGCGCGTGACCTGCCCCCGGTATCGATGGATGCCGTACGCTTCCGCCAGGTCTTCAACAATCTGCTGAAGAACGCGCTCGAGGCCCATGCGCAGGGAACGCCTGCGCAGGTCACGATCCAGACACGTGAGGTATCCTCGGGTTCCGGCAGCCATCTGGAGATCCGCATCGCGGATGCCGGAGAGGGAATCAAGGAAGATGTGGTGGGAAGCGTCTTCGAGCCCTATGTTACGAACAAGACCCGCGGCACCGGGCTGGGCCTCGCCATCGTGAAGAAGATAGTCGAGGAGCATGGCGGAATGGTGTCCTTGGAGAACAACCCCGGGCGAGGCGCGTGCGCAATCATCACCTTGCCCCTGCAGCCTGCAGTCCTGGCCCGAGGCCCGGACGAGCACAGGAGTCAACCATGAGTGGACAGCAAATCCTGGTGGTGGATGACGAGCCGGATATCCGCCTGCTCCTGAAGGAAATCCTGGAAGACGAGGGCTTCGTCGTCTCGGTGGCCGAGAATGCCAATCAGGCGCGGGAAGCCCGACGCAACCGGCGACCGGATCTGATCCTGCTCGACATCTGGATGCCGGATACGGATGGCATCACCCTGTTGAAGGAGTGGTCGGAAGCCGGGCCACTGGGTTCTCCCGTGATCATGATGTCCGGGCACGGCACCGTGGAGACGGCGGTGGAAGCCACCCGCCTCGGCGCCTACGATTTCATCGAAAAACCCCTGTCCATCGCCAAACTGATGCTGAGGTGCAGCGGGCGCTGGAGAATGCCAGCCTGCAACGGGAGAACGTCGGCCTGCGACGTGCTGCCGCGGGCGCCTCCGAGCCCATCGGACGCAGTCGCGTGATGGAGGCCTTGAGGGCGAGCTGTCGCCGGATCGCCCAGCACAAGACGGCCGTCTTCATCACGGGTGAAATCCGGATCGGGCAAGGAAGTCTTCGCGCGCTACATCCCCCA
>JBDLQR010000080.1:0-12823 GCA_039800485.1 Pseudomonadota bacterium | reverse complement strand
GGTCAGTGCGCTGCCAATGGTGCCGACGAGGCTGAACACGGGCGTTCCGAGCAGCAGTGAAATGAGCAACGCTGTGCGGGTTTCGGTCTCGAGGTCGTGCACGCTGCTCATCAGCGCGGCCATGGCAATCAACGGCGCCGGCGTGGAAAGCCAATGTGCCAGCGCCTTCAGCGCGCATGCACCAGGCAGTGATTTCGCCATCAGCACCAGTTGCTCGAGGCTGCCGTCCTCCTGATCACTCCGGAAGATGTCCTCCAGACTCAGCGTGGTTGCCAGCAATACGGAGATCCATACCGTGGCCGGGGCGAGCGCGCGCAGCAGGCTCTCGTCGCCACCAACCGCGAAGGGAAACAGCACGGCAACCAGGATGAAGAACAGGGGAGGCTGGATGAGCTGCCCGCGGCGGCGGTAGAGACGCAGCATCTCCCGGCGCAGGATGGCGAGACTCGCCGGGCTTGGGCTCGCGGGATCAGGGCTCAGCATGTGGCACGCCGGTCCATGTCGAGCGTCTGCAGGAGACTCGCCGGGATTTCCAGCGGCTGGTGCGTCGCCACCAGCGCGACTCCACCGTGGTCCACGTGCGCCCGTAACATCTCTTCGAGCAGTTTCTTGCCGGCGCGATCGAGGGCCGTCAGGGGTTCATCCAGCAACCAGAGCTGCGAAGGCACCAGCAGCAAGCGCGCCAGCGCAACGCGCTGACGCTGCCCAGAGGAGAGGCGTCCCAGCAGGGTCCCTTCGCACTGAGCCAATCCCACCTGTGCCAGTGCGCGCATGAGGGATGTCCGGACTCCGCGTGCAGCGAGCGCCAGCGCATGCTCGAGGTTTTCCCTCACCGTGAGACTCGCGCTGAAGCCAGCGGAGATGCCTTGATAGACCCGTTGGTCCTGGAACCGGGCGGATACTCGTATCGGCTCCCCATGCCAGAAGATATCCCCCGCGGTGGGCGTGGAGAGACCGCTCAGCAAACGCAGCAGCGACGTCTTGCCGCTGCCGTTGGCCCCGAGGATCTGCACCACCCGGCCCGGGGGAACGCTGAACGAGAGGTGCTCGAAGATCAGCGCATCCCCGCGCAGGCATTCGATGTCGACGACATCCAGGGCAATCGCGTGTGCCGCGCGCACCGTCAGGGCCGGTGAAAAGCTCAAGCGGAGTGCGCGTGACGGACGGGTAGTGGCTCAGCGAGTGCCTGGGATGCCGGCCAGTCCGCCGCCTGGGAGTCCGCCACCACCGGGCATCTTGGACGGCACCACGATGCGTGAGGCTTCCTCACGGGCCATTTCCTTGGCGCGCTCGTTGAGCCGCTCGATGGCGCCCCGCACGCCCTCCGGGAACTGCGCAAAGGCCTCGCCAATGGTTTCGGCTTCCAGTTCGAATTGGACCGGGATGGGACCCATCTGGGTCATCAACTGGGTGTCGCCGATGAAAAGCCGGGGCCGGCTGTCGTCCGGACTGCCATCAGCCTTCACTGGCGTGAGCACTCGCACGGAAGCTGACCGCATGTCCGAGAAGACTTCCTCCCGGTAAAGATTGTCGATATCCACCGTCATGCTGTCTGCGGTCTGACCGGGGCGACTGGCCATCGTCTGTATCTCCTGCTGTTGACGCGCTGGGTCGGGAGTCTAGCAAATTGAGCTGCATTCTTGGCCGTTCGGGCCGCTATGTGAGGCAGGAGGCCCGAATCTGTTCGGGTCAGGGTTCGGCTTGCGGTTAGAATGCGCGGGCAATTCCTCAACAAGGGGTCACATGAAAATTCTGGTGACGGGGGCTGCGGGTTTCATCGGCGCGAGGCTCAGCGAACGACTGCTCGAGCGAGGCGATCGGGTCATCGGCCTCGACAATCTCAATGACTATTACGATGTCGCCCTGAAGAAGGCCCGGCTGGAGCGCCTGCTGGCGCGCCCGGGTTTCGAGTTCCACAAGATGGACATCACTGACCGGCCGGCGGTCGATGCCCTGTTCGAAAGCACCCGGCCAGCGCGCGTCATGCATCTCGCAGCCCAGGCCGGGGTGCGCTATTCGCTCACTCACCCGCACGCCTACATCGATTCAAACATTACCGGCTTTCTGAACATCATCGAGGCCTGTCGGCGTCTGCCAGTCGAGCACCTGGTGTATGCCTCGACGAGTTCCGTCTACGGCGCCAACACGCGCATGCCTTTTTCCGTGCATGACAATGTCGATCATCCCGTTTCCTTGTATGCGGCCACCAAGAAGGCCAACGAACTGATGGCGCACACCTACAGCCATCTTTACGGCCTGCCCACCACCGGCTTGCGCTTTTTCACGGTCTACGGGCCGTGGGGGCGGCCGGACATGTCGCTGTTCCTGTTCACCCGCAATATCCTCGAAGGCAAGCCCATCGATGTCTTCAATTACGGCAACCATCGACGGGACTTCACGTATGTAGACGACATCGTCGAGGGCGTGGTGCGCTGCCTTGATCAGGTAGCCACGCCGTCCCCGGCCTGGCAGGGAGATGCGCCCGATCCAGGCACCAGTGCGGCGCCCTACCGGCTCTACAACATCGGTAATAATGCGCCTGTGCCGCTGATGGATTTCATCTCGACCCTCGAGCGCTGCCTAGGGCGAGAGGCGCAAAAGAACTTCCTGCCGCTGCAGGCGGGCGATGTGCCGGACACCTATGCAGATGTCTCTGCACTCGTCGAGGATGTGGGTTACAAGCCTGGCACGCCGCTTGAAGTCGGCATCGGGAATTTCGTCAATTGGTACAGGGAGTATTACGGAATCTCATGACTACTCATGGCAGACGCATCGCGGTGGTAGGCCTTGGCTACGTGGGGCTGCCGGTCGCCGTGGCCTTCGGGCAGCACGAGAGGACCATAGGTTTCGATATCAACCCGACGCGCGTGGCTGAGCTGCGGGCAGGTCACGACGCCACCCTGGAAGTCGAGCCTTCGGTACTGGCCGCGGCCGATATCGATTTCACCGCGGATCCCGCGGCACTGCGCGCGGCCGACTTTCTGATCGTCGCCGTGCCTACGCCCATCGATGAAGCCAAGCGTCCCGACATGACGCCGGTCATCAAGGCCTCCGAAACCGTGGGTGCAAACCTGAGCAAGGGTGCGATCGTGGTCTACGAGTCCACGGTTTATCCGGGTGCGACGGAAGAAGACTGCGTGCCCGTGCTGGAGCGCATGTCGGGCCTGAAGTGTGGTGTCGATTTCTTTGTTGGCTACTCCCCGGAGCGCATCAACCCCGGTGACAAGGAACATACCTTTACCCGGATTACCAAGGTGGTCTCGGGCCAGACGCCGGAGATTCTCGAGATTGTTGCCGGCGTCTATGAGAGCGTGGTGACTGCGGGTGTTCATAGAGCGGCCAATATCCGGGTGGCCGAGGCCGCCAAGGTCATCGAAAACACCCAGCGCGATCTCAATATTGCCCTGATGAACGAACTTGCGCTGATTTTTCAGCGCATGGACATCGATACCCGCGATGTACTCGCGGCGGCGGGCACCAAGTGGAATTTCCTCAAGTTCGACCCTGGTCTGGTTGGGGGGCACTGCATCGGTGTTGATCCGTACTACCTGACGCACAAGGCGCAGATCGTGGGCTACATCCCGGAAGTCATCCTGGCTGGGCGCAGCATCAACGACAACATGGGGCGCTATGTAGCGCAGCAGACGGTCAAGCGCATGATTCAATCCGGGCTGCCGGTGAACGGCGGCGTAGTGACGGTGCTTGGGCTGACTTTCAAGGAAGATGTGCCCGACCTGCGCAACACGCGGGTCATGGACATCATTACCGAACTCAAGGACTACGGCGTGAAGGTGCAGGTCTGTGACCCCTGTGCCCATCCGGAGGAAGCGGAGGCGGAGTACGGAATCCGTTTGCTGTCGCAGGAAGCCCTCGCGCCCGCCCATGCCGTGATTCTGGCTGTCCCTCATCGCCAGTATCTCGAGGCTGGCTGGCCGGGCGTGGTTGCCCACCTGGCCGGGCAACGCGGCGTGGTGGTGGACGTGAAGGCTCGCCTCGAGCGCGCGGCCCGCCCCGACGGCATCATTCTCTGGAGGCTTTGAAAGCATGCGCGTCGTGATGATAGGCACGGGCTACGTGGGGCTGGTCTCCGGGGCCTGCTTTGCGGAGTTCGGTGCGGATGTGACCTGCGTGGATCTGGATGCCGCCAAGGTGGAACGGCTCAAAGCCAGCCAGATACCGATTTACGAGCCTGGCCTGGACGGTCTGGTGGCCAAGAACGTGCGGGACGGACGACTCCATTTCACTACAGATGCCAGCACGGTGGTGGGTGAAGCAGATCTCGTCTTCATCGCGGTGGGAACTCCCAGCCGGCGTGGTGATGGCTTTGCGGATCTCAGTTATGTCCACGACGCTGCGCGCCAAATCGCGCAGTCATTGCGGGGCTACACGGTCATCGTCGACAAATCGACGGTGCCGGTGGGCACGGCCCGCAATGTGGCGCGGCTCATTCGCGAAGCCAATCCTGCTGCTGACTTCGATGTGGCCTCCAATCCGGAATTCCTGCGGGAAGGCGCGGCCATTTCCGATTTCATGCGTCCGGATCGTGTGGTGCTGGGTGTGGAGAGCCCTCGGGCCGAACAACTGCTCCGCGAACTGTATCGCCCGCTGAATCTCATAGAGACTCCCATCATCGTCACCGGCCTCGAAAGCGCGGAACTGATCAAGTACGCAGCCAATGCGTTTCTTGCCACCAAGATCAGCTTCATCAACGAAATCTCGACCTTGTGCGAGGCCGTGGGCGCCGACGTCCATGCGGTTGCCAAGGGAATGGGGATGGACAAGCGCATCGGCTCCAAATTCCTGCACGCAGGTCCGGGATACGGGGGCTCGTGTTTTCCCAAGGATACCCAGGCGCTGGTCCGGATTGCCCAGGAGCATGGCGTCTCAAGCCGCATCGTCGAGGCTGTCATAGAAGTCAACGCCGCGCAGAAGGCGCGGATGATCAAGAAGATTCGGGAGGCGCTCGGCGGCATGGAAACCGGTTCCACCATCGGGGTGCTCGGTCTCACCTTCAAACCCGAGACGGACGACATGCGGGATGCCCCGGCGCTTTCCATCCTGCCGCCGCTGATGGAGAAGGGGGCCCGGGTGCGGGCGCATGATCCTCAGGGTGTGGCGGAGGCCAGACACCTGCTGCCCGCGGAGATTGAATACGCGGAAGACCCCTACGAGGTGTTCCGCGACGCCGACGCGGTGGTGCTGCTCACCGAATGGAATCTCTATCGAGGCATGGACCTTGCGCGCGCTGGAGCCCTCATGCGCAACCGGGTGCTGGTGGATTTGCGCAACGTGTATGAGCGCGAGATGGTGGAGCGCGCTGGGTTCCGGTATGTCTGCGTAGGGCGTTGAAAGGATGCGGGAGTCCTGTCCCGGGCTGTTTGACGGGTCCGGTAAACGCCCGGTCATCCTCTTCGTGACCACCGAAGACTGGTATTTCTGGACTCACCGCAGTGGCCTCGCCTCGGCGGCCATTGCTGCTGGCTTCGATGTCGTGCTGGCGTCGCGCTTCACCCACCACAGGGCGCGCATCGAGGCGCTCGGAATCACATGCCATCCGATCGACGTCCATCGCGGGGCGCGAAGCCCGCTGGGTGATGTGGCGACACTCGTGGGCCTGGCCCGCATCATCAAAGACACGCACGCCAGCCTGGTCCATGCCGTGGCCCTCAAGCCGATCCTGATGTGCCTCTGGGCGGTTGTGCGAGTTCCTGCCCCGCGGTTCTGCTTTGCGGTGACGGGTCTGGGTCATCTGTTCATTGCGCAAGGCATGGCCATGCGCGCGCTTCGGTGGGCCTTGCGTCCTTTCCTGCGGCGCCTGATGACCCACCCGCGAAGCACCGTCATCGCGCAGAATGCTGATGATCTCGCCGTGCTCGAGCGCTTGCGGCTGCTGGCTCCAGAACGCACCCGGCTCATCCGGGGTGCTGGTGTGGATACCGACAAGTTTCTGACCTCACCCATTCCCCGGGCGACGATCCCGATGGTCGTGCTGCCTGCACGAATGCTCCGGGACAAAGGGGTGATCGAATTCATCGAGGCAGTCGGTTTGCTGCGCAAGCAGGGCGTGGCGATACGCGCCGTGCTGGTCGGCGCGCTCGATGAAGCGAATCCCACGGCGCTGACAAAGCGTGACCTGGAGGCGCTTTGTCTGACCCACGGCAGCGAGTGGTGGCACCACCGTGAGGACATGCCTGGCGTCTACGCCGAGGCAGACATCGTGTGTCTGCCTTCCTACCGTGAAGGGCTGCCCAAGGCCCTGCTCGAGGCTGCGAGCTGTGGCCGGCCACTGGTGGCTACTGATGTTCCCGGATGCCGCGAAATCTGTCGGCAGGGCGAGAGTGGACTGCTGGTGCCCCCACGTGATGCACAGGCCCTCGCTGCGGCGCTCGGACGACTCCTCGCTGATCCTGATCTGCGCGCCCGCATGGGGCAGCGGGCACGCGAAATTGTCGAACGGGACTTCAGTTCGGAAATCATCAATGCGCAGACGCTCGCACTTTATCGCGAGCTTTGTGCAGCGTGACCTTGCCCGCATTTAGCCAGGAGCAGCGATGCGCGTAGCGCTTACCGGTGGGAGTGGTTTCATTGGCAGGGCGCTGCTCACTCGCCTGCATGCGGAGGGCATCCCGTGCGGAGCGCTGGTCCGGCATGGCGCGCTTTGGCGCGGTGGTGCAGAAGTCGCTGTCCGCGCGCTGCCACAGGCTGGTGATCCAGGGGAACGCTGGGCAGAGATCCTGCAGGACACCGATGTCCTTGTTCATTTGGCCGCGCGTGCGCACCAGGGCGAGGGCGCAGATCCCGCTGCTCTTGCGGCTTTCGAGAAGATCAATGTGGGACTCACGACCAGGCTGGCCTTGGGCGCGGCCAAGTCCGGCGTGCGACATCTGGTCTACATGAGCTCCATCAAGGTCTGCGGAGAGCGCTCCGCCACCAACGTTGATGGCCGGGTTTCGGCTTTCTCACAGGATTCTCCACCCGCGCCAGAAGGGCCCTATGGTGCTTCCAAGCTCCGTGCCGAACAGAGCCTTCGTGAGATATGCACGACTGCAGGTGTCTCGCTCAGCATATTCCGTCCCCCCCTGGTGTATGGGGTCGGGATGCGCGGCAATCTGAAGTCCCTGCTTCGAGTTCTGGACCTTGGGCTGCCACTGCCGCTCGCGAGCATTCACAATCAGCGCAGCCTGATTCACCGGGATTCATTGGTGGATGCCGTGCTTCGCGCGATTAAGGCGGACAGGCCCGGTGCCGCCGTCTACACCCTTGCAGATCTCGATTTCTCGACTCCCGATCTGGTGCGGGCTATGGCACGAGGACTCGGAAAACCCGCGCGACTTTTCCCGTTCCCACCGCGCCTGCTGCGCTCTCTCGGAACTCTTGCAGGCAAGGCCTCCGCGGTTGACAGGCTCACGGAGTCTCTACGGGTAGACGGCTCATACGCCATGCACGAACTAGGCTGGCAGCCGCGCCTTGATACTGAAGATGCCTGGGCAGAAATCGGCAGATGCTACAGATTGGGTGGCGAGGCATGGCAATGACGCCGACCCTGATCATCGTCATGTGCGCAGGGGCCGTCGGCCTCTCGTGGGCCGCCACGGCCCTGGTGCGTCGTTGGGCGGCGCGTGCGGTGCTCGACGTCCCCAACGCACGCAGTCTGCATGTCATTCCCACACCCCGAGGCGGCGGGCTTGCGATCGCGCTCGTGGTGCTGGGCATCCAAGCCTGGCTGCTTTTGGCGGGCGTGGTACGGGCCCCATGGGGTTGGGCTGCCTGGTATACCTGCGCTCTCCTCGCGGGCCTCGGCTTGCGCGATGATCTGCGTCCATTATCCGCACGGCACAGGTTTCTCGCGCAGATCCTCATTTGCGGCGGGTGGATGTGGATCCTCCTGGAACCGACAAGTCTCCTCGCAGGGGCGAGCTGGGGTTTGCAGACGCTGGCCATGGTCTGGCTTGTCAATCTCTACAACTTCATGGACGGCAGCGACGGCCTGGCTGGCACGCAGGCACTGCTGACCGGCCTCGTGGGTGGCGGCATTGCCCTGCTCACGGGCGCGGAAAGCATCGCAGTGCTCGCCTTGCTGACCGCCTCTGCGAGCCTCGGATTCCTGTTCTGGAACTGGCACCCGGCCCGCATTTTTCTCGGCGATGTCGGCAGCTATTTTCTCGGCGGCCAGTTCGGCGTTCTGGCAACGGTTACCCTGGACGAGGGTCACTCAGCATTTTTTTGGGCAATTCTGCTCGGGCCCTTCATTGTCGATGCCTCATTGACGCTCTTGCGGAGGATGCTGCGCGGCGAACGCTGGTACACCGCCCATCGCACGCACGCCTATCAACGTCTGGTGCAGGCTGGTCGTGGACACGCCTGGGTTGCGTGGGCGTTTGCCACCCTCGGACTGGCGTGGAGCCTGCCTCTGGCTGTCGTTTCGTTCTACCGGCCTGGACTAGGGTGGCCCTGCCTGATGCTCGCCTGGGGTATGTCGGCTGGGTTATGGTGGTGGGTCATTCGTGCCACGGAGCCGGTTCCAGGGTGAAGGCATCCCGCAACATCGTCATCGCGCATGACCTTTCGATGGTGGTCCTCGCCTGGGGCCTCGCATTCCTCGCGCGCTTCAATTTTGCCCTGCCGCCGGCCCCCGTCCTGCACGGATCGATCAACGCAGCGCCTGCCGTCATCCTCCTGCAAGGCCTGCTCCTCTGGCGGGTCGGGCTTTATCGCGGGCTCTGGCGCTTCGCGAGCCTTCGTGACCTCTGGAACATCGTGCGCAGTGCAACGATGGGATCGCTGCTGATCGTTGTGACGCTCTTCATCGTGAACCGCATGGAGGGCATTCCCCGTGCAGTGCTCATCCTGTACCCGGTCTTCCTCATCATGTTGCTGGGCGCACCGCGCCTGCTCTACCGGGTAATGAAAGATCGCGCAATCAGTCTCAAGCACATCACCGATGGGACACGCGTTCTCATCGTGGGAGCGGGGACGAGCGGCGAGACACTGCTGCGGGACATGCTGCGCGATGCACAGTATCTGCCGATCGGCCTGGTTGATGATCGGCGTGATCTGCTACGCCGTCGTATTCACGGGGTGCCGGTACTCGGGAGCATCGACGAGCTGCCGAGCCTTGTTGAACGCTACAGGGTGGACCTGGTGGTCATCGCGATCCCTTCGGCGAGCAATGTTGAGATGCAGCGCATTGTCGATATCTGCGGTCGCGCAGCCTGTCCTTTCCGCACGCTACCGCGGCTGCAGGACATCGTTTCGGGTCGCTTGGGTCTGCAGGAGATCCGCCAGGTCAACATCGATGATCTCCTCGGACGTTCAGTCACGCAGTTGGATTGGGTCACGTTGCAGGAGCGCCTGACCGGAAAGACAGTGCTGGTGACCGGGGGCGCCGGCTCCATCGGTTCAGAGCTCTGTCGGCAGGTGGCTCGTCTGGGGGCGGGGCGGCTGATCGTGCTGGAGCAGAACGAACACGGGCTCTACCTGCTTGAGCGTGAACTGAGGGCCGCGCACCCGCATCTTTCTTGTGAATTCCTGCTCGGTGATGTGTGTGACGAAGCCACAGTCGAGTCGGTCTTTGCACGCTGCCGGCCGCAGGTCATTTTCCACGCTGCTGCTTACAAGCATGTGCCGATTGTGGAGCAACAGGTCAGGGAGGGCGTGCGCAACAACGTGCTCGGCACGCGAACCGTGGCGCACGCGGCAATCCGGCACGAAGCTGACATCATGATACTGATTTCCACCGACAAGGCGGTGCGACCAAGCAGCGCGATGGGGGCCACCAAACGCATGGCAGAACTGGTCTGCGAGGTTGCGAACCTGTCTGCGCAAACCCGTTTCATCACTGTCCGCTTCGGCAATGTCCTGGGTTCCGCCGGCAGTGTGGTACCGCTGTTCCGGGAGCAGATACGCGCCGGAGGCCCGGTCACCGTCACCCATCCGGAGGCAACCCGCTACTTCATGACAATTCCGGAAGCGGCCCAGCTCATCCTGCAGGCCGCGGCACTGGGGCGCGGCGGCGAGATTTTCGTGCTCGAGATGGGACAGCCGGTCAATATTGCCTACCTTGCGGAGCAGATGATCCGGCTCTCGGGTCATGCGCCCAATGAGGACATCCGCATCGTCTTTACAGGCCTCAGACCGGGAGAGAAGCTGCATGAGGCGCTGTTCAACGAGGATGAGCGACTCACGCCGACGGCACATGACAAGGTCATGCAGGCAATCCAGGCACCCGTGGACGTTGGAGGGGTGCAGGCCGTATTGCGGGATCTCGAGGCGGCCTGTGCACGCGGCGCCGGCAATGAAGATTTGCTCGCCATCCTGCGGCGGGCCGTGCCCGGATTTCACACGCCGGAGCCTGGAGAGCTCGCGGCACTCGGCAAGGTCACGCCGCTCAAAAGAGGTATTTCATGACGAAAAAATTGCGCAAGGCTGTGTTTCCGGTCGCGGGGCTGGGTACCCGTTTCCTTCCCGCCACCAAGGCCAATCCCAAGGAAATGCTACCCGTGGTGGACAAGCCCTTGATCCAGTACGCGGCAGAGGAGGCGGTGGAGGCCGGCATCAAGGAACTTGTGTTTGTGACCGGGCGCAACAAGCGCTCGATCGAGGATCACTTCGACAAGGCCTATGAGCTCGAAGCGGAGCTCGAGAAGCACGGCAAAGCCATGCTGCTCGACCTGGTCCGCACGATTCTCCCGGCATCCGTCTCCTGCACATACATCCGGCAGTCCGAACCCCTCGGACTCGGCCATGCGGTCCTGTGTGCCCGGCCTGCGGTGAACGATGAGCCCTTTGCCGTCATCCTCGCGGACGATCTCATCGATGGCGGTGAACGGGGTTGCCTGAAACAGATGGTCGAGATGTTTGAACGCCATCAGGCGGGCGTGATTGCAGTCCAACCTGTGCCCAGAGAGGACACGGACAAGTACGGCATAGTGGAGGTGGACGAGGCAGAGGCTGGCGTGGCTGCCATCCGCACCATCGTGGAGAAACCGAAACCTGCGGTCGCGCCTTCCAATCTCGCGGTGGTCGGGCGCTATATCCTGCCCGGGGCCATCATGCCGATTCTGGCCGAGACCCGCAGTGGCGCAGGGGGTGAAATCCAGCTCACGGACGGTATTGCCCGACTGCTGGGCTCAGAGCGCGTACTGGCTTATCAGTTCGCGGGGCGCCGCTATGACTGTGGGTCCAAGCTCGGATACCTGGAAGCCACCGTGGATTACGCCCTCAAGCACCCGGAACTGGCGCCGGGTTTCCGGGACGTGCTGCGGGCAACGGTCGCCCGAATCGGGGCGGCAGGCTGAGCACCCCTTGGCTCAGGCGCCCCGCCCGGGGGGCTGGTCGGTCAGAGCAGCTTGCTCAGGAACTCCCGCTTGCGTGCCAGTTCCGCACGCAGAAAGGTGAGCGCCCGCTGCGAGTGCTCGTCTTCCGGGATCCCGGCCGCCGAGATGAGTGACTCGAGCTCGCTGACTTCCTCTTCCAGTTCATCCCGCTCAGCAGAGATGCCGAGCATTGGAAAAAAGCCTTCCAACTGCTTGAGTTCCTCAACTAAATCCATCCAGCCTTGAGAAGCGATATGAGCGGTCATGCCTAAACACCCTCCAAGTGGCCTCGAGTTCAAAGTTAGGAGATCGATCTGAATCTTTTTCTGACTATGATCGCCTACCCGCATGATCTTTATGATCATTATTATAGGAACTTCAGATCCAACTTCAACCATGGAATCCGGGGACCAGATACCCGGAAGGGAGCAGCAGCCTCATGAGCCAGATCGTTCCCCATGCGGTGGTCAGCCCTGACGGTGCGCTGGCGGTGCTTTCCCAGGCTGAGGCGAATGAGCTCTGCGGCCTGCGGAGCGGGGATCTCTACCCGCTGCTGCGGCGCTGCGCGCTGGCGGTGCTGACCAGCGGCGCTGAGAGCGACGACCCCCGCGCCTTGCTGGACACCTATGCCGACTTCGAGCTGGACCTGCAGCAGGTCGACCGCGGGCTGCGTCTGCATCTCAGGAACGCCCCCGCCCGGGCCTTCGTGGACGGGGTGATGATCCGCGGGATCCAGCAGCACCTGTTTGCCGTGCTGAGGGATATTGCCTATCTGAGGGGTAGCGGTGGGATGCGACCCTGTTTCGACCCCGGCGAGCCCGCCGACATCACCGACGGGATCTTTCATCACCTCCGCCAGGCTGGTCTCTTCCGCCCGGAAATCATGCGGCCTCTGGTCGTCTGCTGGGGGGGCCATTCCATCAACCGCACGGAATATGACTATTGCAAGGATGTGGGATACCGACTCGGCCTGAGGGGGCTCGATATCTGCACGGGCTGCGGACCAGGTGCCATGAAAGGTCCCATGAAAGGGGCCGCCATCGCGCACGCCAAACAGCGGGTGGCAGACGGGCGTTACATCGGTGTGACGGAGCCGAGCATCATCGCGGCGGAGGCGCCCAATCCCATCGTCAATGACCTCGTGATCATGCCGGACATCGAGAAGCGCCTCGAAGCGTTCTTGCGACTCGGGCATGGCGTTCTCGTGTTTCCCGGTGGTGTCGGCACGGCGGAGGAGCTCTTCTACCTGCTGGGAATCCTTGCCCACCCCGAAAATGCGGAAATACCCGTGCCCGTGATCATGACCGGGCCCGCCTGCAGCGCTGAGTACTTCGCCTTGCTCGATCGCTTCATCAGCCGGGTGTTCGGGACGTCATTTGCCGGGCGTTATGAGCTCATGATCGATCAGCCCGAGGAAGTGGCCTCCCGTATGAAGCGGGCCAGCGAAGCCGTGCTCGCACACCGCGATCGGAGCGATGATGCTGCGTACTTCAACTGGTTGCTGCGGG
>JBDLQR010000079.1:0-8897 GCA_039800485.1 Pseudomonadota bacterium | reverse complement strand
CCGGACATGCTGCGGCGCAACGTATTGCATCAGACATCGCTGACCCCGATGACGAAGCCGTGAATCGGGAGTAAGTTTTCGGGGTCAGAGAATCCGGGCGTGGAGATGCCGCCGCCGGCGCGCTGCCATGGCCCGCATGAAAAAAACTTTTCGGGGAGTGAAATCATGTCCAGTGTGGCCTCCATTTCTGCCGTGCGTGACGATCACCGGGATCTCGATGTCATTGTCATCGGTGCCGGTTTCAGCGGGATGTATGCCTTGCATACTCTGCGTGCCCAAGGATTGCGGGCTCGCGTGTACGACGAGGCAAATAATGTGGGCGGCACATGGAACTGGAATCGCTACCCGGGTGCCCGCGTCGATTTCCCTGTCGCACCCTACTATTGCTACACCTTCAGCGATGAGCTGATGAACGAGTTCGACTGGCCAGAACGCCAGCCGGATCAGGCGACGGTTCTCAAGTATCTGAACTTCGTGGCAGATCGCATGGATCTGCGGCGCGATATCGAGCTCGGCACGCGCATCACCGGTGCGAGCTGGTCGGATGCCAATCAGCGTTGGCGCGTGGAAACCAGCAGAGGCACGACCGTCGAAGCGCAGTTCCTGATCTGCGCGAGCGGTGCGTTGTCCTCCACCAACATGCCGAACATCCCCGGCATCGGGACATTCGCCGGTGAGTGCTACCACACCGGACGTTGGCCACAGGATCGCGACGTGGAGTTTGCCGGCAAGCGCGTCGCTGTGCTCGGCACCGGTTCATCAGGGGTGCAGTCGATTCCAATCATCGCACGGCAATGCAAGCACCTCACGGTGCTGCAAAGAACGCCCCAGTACACCGTGCCCGCAGGCAACCGGCCGGTCGATCCTGCGTTCATTGCCGAGGCGCGCGCCACGTGGCCGGAGGTGAAGCGGCGCATGCGTGTCACACCCTTCGGCTCACCGTTCATCGCGTCTACCACGCGCGCAGCGGATCATACGCCCGAGCAGCGCCGCGAGGTCTACGAAAAATTCTGGCAGGTGGGTGGGTTCAATATCGTCATCGACACCTACTGCGATCTGTTCACTGACAAATTCTCCAATGAGACCTTGTCCGAGTTCATACGGGACAAGATTCGCAGCACCGTGAAGAATCCCGACATCGCGCGCAAACTCCTGCCGGATTATCTCGTCGGCACCAAGCGCCAGATCCTCGACGAGGGCTACTACGAGACCTACAACCGCGACAACGTGACGCTGGTGGACCTGCGCGAGGATCCGATTGTCGAGTTTCATGCCGGGGGTGTGCGCACGCGCTCCGGTGATCATCCCATCGACATGCTGGTGCTGGCCACCGGCTTTGATGCGATCACAGGCACCCTGCAAAGACTCAACCCGCGTGGCCGCGGTGGCGTTACGCTCAATGAATGCTGGAAAGGCCGCTTCAATTCCTATCTGGGCCTGACCATTCCCAACTTCCCCAATCTGTTCATGATCCACGGGCCGGAATCACCCGGTGTGCTGTTCAACATGCCCCTGGGTGCGGAACTGGAGAGTGACTGGATCCGCGACTGCATCCTCCATCTGCGCAGCAAAGGGCTGGGGGCTATCGAACCCGCGCCGGACGTGGACGTCGCCTGGGGCAAGGAAGTGGCTCACTTCGCGCAGATGACGCTCTTCGAGCAGACCGATTCCTGGTACACGGGCGCCAACATCCCGGGCAAGCACCGGCAGTTTGCGGTGCATGTGGGAGGGCCTCAGTACTTTGCCAAGATCGCGGAGGTCGCCGCGTCCGGCTATCCGGGATTCACGCTGGAGGCGGCGCGTGCACAGGCGAGCTCTGCCGCCTGATCACCGGGCCTCAGAAGCCCGTACCGCTCAATGAGACGGTGCGGGCGGTGGCACCCCCGCTGGCGGTGATCCGCAGCGAGGCCGATTTGCTACCGGTGCTGGTGGGCTTGAAGACCACAGAGATTGTGCAGCTTGTGCCGGCTGCCACCTGAGTCCCGCAGGAATTGGTCTGGGCAAACTGCCCCGGGTGCGTGCCGCCCAGGCTGATTCCGGTGATGGGCAGTATTCCCTTGCCGGTATTGGTGAGCCTCACGGTCTGGGCGCTGCTGCTTGCATTGCGTGCCACGCGCCCAAAAGAAAGCTTGCTGACCGACAGGCTGAACGCGGAGCTCACGCCCACGCCGCTCAGTGTAACCACCCGGCTCCCGGCATTGGTCGCCAGCTCGATGGCAGCGGATTTGGTACCCGTGCTCGTAGGCAGGAAACCCACCGCGAGCGTGCAGGTCTGACCCGGCTGGAGATCGCCGACACAGCTGTTCAGCGCGCTGAACTGCCCCGCATTGGAACCCGTCACCGCGAGCCCCGTCAGTGACAGTGGCGCCGTGCCTGAACTGGTCACCGAGAGTGTCCGGGGCGGGAGGGCAAAACCCACGGTCGTATTGCCAAAGTCGATTTTGTCAGGCGTGAGGGTCACGGCGGGCGTGCCCGCACTCGCCAGCACTACGTCGGCAATCAAAGGCAGATGGTCTGATGCATCCGTGCAGGTCTGCGCGGGCAGCGGTTCCCCGGCGAGTTCCAGAGTGCTGGGAATTCCATCGTCCGCACAGTCATACACCAGAGAGTTGATGCGGCGCGCGAGGAGCGTGGCGTTGGCGTAGAGGTAGTCGATGCGACGACCGGAGAAGGGGCGTGTGGCGTCATTGCCATCCGGCTGACGGGCTTCCAGCATCGTCGCGTGCTGCCCGAGAAAGACGAAGGGATCATTCGCCAGGCCGGTGCTGCTGCTCATCATGGCGCGGATGTCGCTGCCGACCACGTAGGTGGTGGGCAGACCTGTCGGCAGGCTCGTGAACCCGGCTGGCGAGAGCGCTCCATCACCGATGTCTGCATTCACATCCCCCATGAACATCATGGGCATGCCTGCAGGAGTGCTCGCCGCCACCTGGCTCATGCGCCAGGATTCGATCACGCGCCTGAACTCGTCTTCGTTGGCGCCACCGGATTTCCAGTGCGTGGTGATGAGCCGCAGGGTTTCCGAGCTGCCTGCGACCGAGATGTCCGCCTGCAGCAGGTAACGGGTCAGATCATCCGCCTGATCCTCGAGTGCGAGGTCGGCAGATGACCACTGCCGCAGCTGGAACGGATGGCGCGACAGAAACGCCCCGCGCAAGGAACCGTAGGGGCCGGCTGCAGCGGCCATGCTGTAGGGATAACCGGCGGCACTTGCCAGACTTGCGAGGTATCCCACATCGGCATCGCTGGCAACTTCCTGGAGAGCGACGATGTCCGCGTCCAGGCGCTGCAGCACTGCGGTCGCGGCAGTGAACCCGAGCGTGCCGGGTGCGCTGACTGTCTGGATGTTCCAGGTGGCGACTCTAACGACCTGGTCCGCCAGTGTGAGCCACGGCAGGAACAGGCACAGCATCGCACCCGTGCATCTGGCCCAAAGCATCCTTGCGAGCATTTTTGTCTTCATTTGCAAACCGGCGCGTAGTGGACAGGCAGGCCACCAACTGTCGCAGGCCCGCACTCCCACAGTATGAATGCTCGGATGACCTCCGCGAACCCTCTTTTTAATCCTTCTTCACACCTGAGAGCTGGCGCGAGCCCCGAGCACATCCCGGGGCTGCCCCGAGCCTTGGTGCATCGGGGCGAGTGGTCAGGCCTCAGCGTGCCGCGTAGACCTCGCGCTCGAAAGCCTTGAGGAAGGGCACCATCTTCGGGTCGAAGAAAGGCAGCACCTGGGTGCCAATCATCACGCTGAGATTACTGGTGGGGTCCAGCCAGTAATAGACATTCGACAGACCGGCCCAGGCCGCGCTCCCGGCCGCACGACCACCCGGGATGTCCTTGCGGTTGATGAGGAAGCTCAGGCCCCAGCCGCAGTCCTCGGGTGGGAAGAAACAGGCATCATGCAGCAGCGCGGGCGCCACCGTTCCCACATGCCCGCAGGCGAGGCTCGGGCATTGGTCGCGGAGCATTTCCTTGACGGTGGCTGCCTGCAGAACACGCTGGCCCTCGAGGATCCCTCCGTTGAGCAGCATGCGCATGAATCGCACATAATCCTGGGCGGTGCCATACAACGCGCCGCCGCCCATCTCGAACTCTGGTTCGGTCGGCATGGCAAAAGGCATGGTGGCCAGCGCACCCTCCGGGCTGCGGGCATGGAATCCGCTGACGCGCGCCTGCATGTCCGGGCTCAACTGGAAACCGGTGCTGTGCATGGACAGCGGCTTGAACAGATTTTCCGCGAGATAGGCGCCCAAGGTCTGGCCACTCACGGCCTCGAGCATCTGACCGCCCCAGTCGATGCCGATGCCGTATTCCCAGCGCTCGCCGGGATCGAACAGCAAAGGCGCTGCCAATGCGCCCTTGGCGCAGCCGAGGATGCTCGGCATGCCGGTGGTTTCCAGGTATTTCGCAATGGCCGCGCTCGAGAATTCATATCCGAGCCCGGAGGAATGCGTCAGCAGATGGCGCAGCGTGATCGCCCGTTTCGGCGCGCGCAACTGTGGCTTTCCGGCCGCGTCGAAACCGGTCAGCACCTGGGTATCGCGGAGCGCCGGCACCACCTCCGAGGCTGGCGTATCCAGCGACAGCCGGCCCTGCTCCACCAGCTGCATGACCCCGGTAGTGGTGATGGCCTTGGTCATGGAAGCGAGCCACACCACGGTATCCGGTGTCATGGGTGTGCTGCCACCGAGCGCGCGAGCACCGAACGCGCCCTCGTACAAGGTCCCCTCGCGTGAGCCGATGGCGCACACCAGATTGGGCAAGTCTCCGCTGTCCACGGTGCGTGCGAGCAGGGTATCGAGTCGGTTTTGCAGGCTCATGGGATCCTCTTCCGGGTGACTGGGGAAACGGCACGGGCGACCGGCCCGCGCAAGCGTCTGAAGACTATAGAAGTGCCGGGTATGTCATCGCAACCGTATGCCTTGCGCTGATGACAGTGTGTTCAATGTGCGCGGACGGTGCCGATGATCGCCGCGACGCAACCTGCTTCCTGCAAGGTCCGTAGGCAGGCAGATCCCTCATGGGCAGGCAGCGCGGCCAGCAGGCCCCCGGAGGTCTGGGGATCGAACAACAGGTCATATCGCGCGGGATCAGGCGCGGTATCCCGCAGGGCGATCGATGCTGGCAGCTTCGCATTCCGCGCGTGCAGGGTGCTGCGTACCCCTGCTGCCAGCATTTCGAGGGCACCTGCGAGTACGGGCAGCGCGCACAGCTCCACCTCCGCCACCAGGCCGCTCTCCTCCAGCATCTCGCCGAGATGACCCGCGAGTCCGAACCCGGTCACGTCCGTGAGCGCATGTACGGTGTATTCGCTGAGTAGGCGTGCGGCGCAGGCATTGTCGTCACACATGGCCTGCAAGGCGGCGTCGATCCAGGGGCTGAAAGAGCGACCCTGCATGTGGGCCGCCAGGAGCACACCTGCGCCCAGCGCCTTGGTGAGGATGAGCACGTCACCGGCATGCGGTGCGCGTTTGGGACGCAGACATTCCCGCGCAGCGAAGCCGGTCACGCTGAGCGCCAGTGACATCTCGGCGCCTTCCGCCGTATGTCCGCCGACGAGCGCGGCCCCTGATGCCCGCAGCACGGTCTGTGCGCCCGCGAGCAGCTGGGTGAGATCGCGACGAGTGAGCGCCTCACCATTCACCGGCAAGGTCACATAGGCGAGTGCGCTGTGCGGCGTGGCGCCCATGGCTTGCAGATCGGACAGGGCATGCGCGGCGGTGATCTGGCCGAACAGCCAGGGATCGTCGATGAAACTTCGGAAACCATCCATGGACTGCACGGCGACCTGACCGGCAGGAAACTCGGATACGGCTGCATCCTCCATGGTGACGTGCGCGCCGCTACCCGCCAGTGCACCGAGGGCACTGCGCAGGGTCTGCGCCGCGACCTTGGCGCCACAACCTCCGCATCTTCCCTCCAGCGGACCCAAGGCTGAGAGTTCCTCGTGCAGGGCGACCGAGGCTGGCTGCGCGCCCGCCGCCATGGGTGCAGGCAGCGACTGGAATTTCCGCATGAAACGCCGATCGATGAAGTCTTTCCAGCGCCACACCCAGCGGCCCTGCACCGACCACGGGCCACGCGTGGCAACGGCATGACGTGGGCCGGTGGCCAGAATCGCAAGGGCCTGCCGCTGCGGAATCTCATGACGCAGGGGCCTGCCCAGCAAGACACGCTGCAGATTCTCCGCCAGCCAGGCACCTTGGCGCACGGCGTGGACTCCGGCTTTGGGGCGCGGGTGGCCCTCTATGGAGGCACAATCCCCGGCGGCAAAGATGCCTGGATGGGACACGGAGCGCAGGTCGGTCCCGACCTTTACATAGCCATGTTCATCTGTGCCCAGGCCTGCCTTGCGAAACCACGCGGCAGGCGCGGCAGAGGTGACCCACAGGATCTCGTCAAAGCAGAAGGCACGCCCATCTGCGGTGGATACACGCTTCCCCTCCACCTCCTCAACCCGTGCGGATGTCTGCACGGCGACACCCCGTTCAGCGAGAATCCGGGCGAATGCCGCGCGCGCTGCCCGGTTGTGTCCGGGCAGCAGACCATCCTCAGCGCAGAGCAGGGTGAAGGTCAGCGTGTCTGCGGGTGCGCCCTGCGCCTGTCGAGCTGCGTGCAGGCGATGCTGCATGGCGAGCACCAGCTCGATTCCCCCCGCGCCGCCGCCGATGATGCCGAGATGACAGGCATCGGTACTGGACAGCACCCGGTGCTCGATGGCCTGCCAGCGACGTGCAAAGGCATCGATGGGTTTGACCGGCGTGAACCGGGTGTCGTCGATGAGCCTTGCCGGCATGGCAGGCGTGGACCCGGTATTCAACGAGAGCAGATCAAACTCCAGGTCGCAGCGATCGGCGAGCTGCACACGGCCCGCCGCGGGATCGAGGCCGGTGACTTCGGCCAGGATGAAGCGGCACCCCACCCGGTGCGCGAGTGCCCGCAGATCGAAATGCATCTCGCGGTCCGTGTAATGGCCAGCGATGAAGCCGGGCAGCATCCCGGAGTAGGGTGACTGGCTGGTTCTGCTGACCAGCGTCAGACGTACGCCCGGCAGTGGCCGCATCGCAAAGCGTCGCAGCACCGAAAGATGCGCGTGACCGCCACCGATGAGGACCAGATCCTTGATTGCGGGTGTGTGCTGCACGAGCAGGAGACAGGTCCGATTGCCAAACCCCGACTCTAGCCGAGCCGGCGGCCCGCCCCAAGGGCGAGGGGCTGGTTTACACTCGGCGTCCGTCCTTATTTTGGAAACCGCGCATGCAATGGCAGGAAATTTCGCGGCGTCTGGCTGCAGTGGAAACATCCCATCTGGCAGACGCGGACAAGACCGTGCGCCTGATGGACCGCGGTCTGCGCCCGCTGGTCGCCGGCAGGAAAATGATTGGCCGTGCCTATACGCTGTTCTGTCGTGAGGATTTTCTGACCGTGATGGTCGCGCTCGCCGAGGCCCAGCCGGGGGACGTACTCATCATCAACACCCTCGGCAGCGCACGCGCGGTGCTGGGTGAACTGTTCAGCATGGAAGCGCATCGGCGTGGTCTGGCCGGGATCGTGGTGGATGGACTGGTCCGCGATACGGTGACCCTGCGCTCGCTCGACATCCCTGTCTATGCCCGGGGTGCCACACCGCTGGCAGGCACCATCACGCGCCTGTTTCCGACCCAGGTTCCGTTGGAGTGTGGTGGGGTGAGTGTGAGGCCCGGTGATATCGTGTTCGGCGATGATGACGGCATCATCGTCGCCAGCGAAGCCGAACTGGCCACCTTGCTGCCGGTGGCCGAACAGATAGAGGCGCGTGAACGGGCGACCATCGCCCGCTTGCAGGCTGGCGAGAGCCTGCTCTCCCTGCTCAACTTCGAGGAGCATCGAGCCAATGTCGCAGCCGGTCGCGAGAGCACGCTGCGTTTTCTTCAAGATCCCTGAACGAGGATTTTCATGATCAGCCAATCCTTCATCGGCACCTGGCATCTGCAGGATGCCTGCGCCCTCACCGAAGACGGTCGCCGTGTACCCTCGCCGCTGGGCGAGAAGGTGCTGGGCCAAATCATGTACGACGCGCACGGCAACATGTCGGCACAGCTCATGAGCGCAACAAGACCACGGTTTTCGTCGCGTAATCCTGATGAATGTGCGGATGCCGAGTTCCGTGAAGCCTTCATGAGCTTCACGAGCTATTGGGGTACTTACCGGATCGATGAGGCTGCAGGCACGGTCACGCATACGGTTATCGGCGCATCGGCCCCGAGCTGGCCAGGCTCGGAGCAGCTGCGCTACTACGCACTGGAGGGCCGCATACTCACCTTGAAGACCCCGCCCATCCGGGGCCGGGACGGCGTGAAGCAGGTGCAGATGCTGGTCTGGGAGCGCATCGCGCCCTGAACGGGTTGCGCACTTGCCCGCACACTGCAGGCACCACCGGGGGAGGGTCGAATGTCACTCGATATGGCGAAGGTCAAGACACTCGCGTTCCGCATGCTGGACGAGATCGGTGCGGCTGCCAGCGGTGCATTGGTACTGCTCGGGGACAGACTGGGGCTTTATCAGGGCCTGGTTGAACACGGTCCCGCCACCTCGACCGTACTTGCCGCAAAGATGGGCCTGCATGAGCGCTATGTCCGCGAGTGGCTGCACGCGCAGGCGGTTTCGCGTTACATCGACTACGACCCTGCAACTGAAGCGTTCTCGCTCAGCCCGGAACAGGCAATGATTCTGGCCAATCCGGAAAGCCCGGTGGCGATGGCCGGAGCCTACTGGGGCATCGCCGATCTCTACGCCATCGAGCCTCGGGTGGCTGAAGCTTTTCGCACTGGCGAAGGGGTGCCCTGGGGCGAGCACAGCAGTTGTCTGTTCTGCGGAACCGCGCGCTTCTATGGTCCGGCCTATCGCACCAGTCTCAT
>JBDLQR010000078.1:0-3755 GCA_039800485.1 Pseudomonadota bacterium | reverse complement strand
GTGCCGCCAAAGTAGCGCTCCTCCGCAATGGCGACCTTGGCGCCAAAACCTGCGGCCATGCGCGCGGCGCGCACGCCGCCGGAGCCTGCTCCGATCACGAAGAAATCAAAATCAAAGGTATCGGGAGTGCTCATCGGCCTTGCTCCGTTCCGGCTGCGTGAAGATAGACCGGCATGATTTCGTGCCGGCGCAACAATGACAAGCCTTGGCGGCTGCACACGACGGGAGGGCCTGGATTAAGATGCCACCGACTCCATTCCTGGTGAGACCCATGCACGCTGACACCCCAACGCCCGTCGAGATTGTGGAGGTCGGTCCCCGCGATGGCCTGCAGAGCCAGCCCACGCTGATCGACACCGCGACCAAGCTTGCTTTCATCGAACGCCTGATCGCCGCCGGGGTGAGGCGCATGGAAGTGGTGAGTTTCGTGAACCCCAGGCGCGTGCCGCAGATGGCGGATGCAGACGACGTGATCAGGGGTCTGCCCCAGCGACCGGACCTGCGCTACATCGGACTGGTGCTGAATACCCGCGGCTTCGAGCGCGCCGTGGAATCCGGCCTGCGTGAGATCAACACGGTGGTGGTAGCCACCGAAACTTTCTCCCAGCGTAACCAGGGCATGCCGGTGGCCGCGATCTTGGACAGTGTGTCCGGCATCGCGCGCGAAGCGCGCAGCGCAGGCATCACCTGTGGCGTGACGCTGTCCGCAGCCTTCGGGTGTCCTTATGAAGGCCGCGTCGCGCCCGCGCGGGTGGTGGAGCTTGCCTCCAGGCTGCTCGACCTTGGCATCGATGAGATTGGGCTGGCCGACACGATAGGTGTGGCGGTGCCGGGACAGGTGGATCATCTGGTCCGTGAGGTGAACCGCATCCGGGGCGAAGTTCCGCTGCGCCTGCATTTCCACAATACGCGCAATACCGCCGTGGCGAATGTCTACGCCGCGCTGCTGGCAGGGGTGCGCATTTTCGACGCCAGTTGCGGAGGCGTGGGCGGCTGTCCGTTTGCACCCGGCGCCACCGGTAATGTGGCCACCGAGGATCTGCTCTATCTCTTCGAGAACATGGGGTACGCGAGCGGCCTGTCCATGGACGGCATCATCGACACCACGCACTGGCTGGAAGGGCCCCTCGGCGCCGCGCTGCCGGCAGCACTCAGTCGAGCAAGCCGCTTTCCACCCGCAGCCTGAGCGGGAACGCCGCGGCGGGTTCAGTCGTCCGAGGATTCAGTGCTGCCGGATGTGCGTGCCAGCGCGTTGAGCCGTGCTATCGCCTTCTTCCATTGCGCAATGGGCCGGATGGGAATACCGGCATAGACGCCAGGGCGCAGGACATGTTTGGCGACGACTGACTTGCCCATCACCGTCACATCGCTGCAGATTTCGAGATGCCCCGTGACCCCCACCTGACCCGCGAGAGTGACCCGGTCGCCAAGATGGGTGCTGCCGGAGATCCCGGTCTGGGCGACGATGAGACACTGCTCGCCCACCTGCACGTTGTGGGCGATCATGACCAGATTGTCGACCTTGGTGCCACGCCCCACCCGCGTCGCGGTGAAGCGTCCGCGATCGATGGTGGTATTGGCGCCTATCTCGACATCGTCCTCCAGTACTACATGGCCCAGCTGCGGGATCTTGATGTGTCGTCCGTCACGTTCGAGGAATCCGTAGCCGTCGCCACCCACCACTGCGCCCGGTTGCAGCACCACGCGATGACCCAGCACGCTGTCTTCGCGCACGATGGCATTGGGATGGATCACGCAATCATCGCCCAGCGTGACCCGGTTCATGATGACCACGCCCGGGTGAATCACGCAGCGCGCGCCCACCCGCACCTGCTCCCCGACCACCACATGAGCACCTACTGTACTGCCTTCGCCGATGACCGCAGTGGGATGGACGACTGCACTGGGATGGATGGCGTGCGGCTCGGCATAGGCGAGGTGGGAGGGTTGGAACAGTCGCGCCAGCTCCACGATGGCCAGATCCGGATCCGGATGGAGCAGGCAGTGCTTGCCCTCCAGCGCATGCTCGGGCCGGGTGATGAAGGCGGGAATCCGGGAAGCGAGCGCCGCACGCCGCTGGCTGGGCTTGCCCAGGAACGACAAGGCATGGGGTAGATCATCACTCAGCCCGCACAGGCCCGTGATCTCGAACATGGGATCACCCGCCAGCTGCGCGCCGACATGCTCTGCCAAATCCCCGAGTCGTCGCACGCGCTCTCCCCCTGTTGGCTGTCGATGGGTAAGAATAGGCCCGGCCATCCACTTCAGCAGGCACTGGGCCGGTTCGAACGGCCCGCACTATCGAGTAACGGGAGAGAGAGTGTCAAACGCAAAGAAACGTCCGGCTACGAAGGCCACCAAGGCTTCGGCCACCACCACCGCGCCAGCCAGTAGCCGAGGGACAGACCGCCTCTCCCTGATTCTGGCCGCGCTGGGCGTGCTGCTTTCGCTTTATCTGTGGCTCAACCATCAGAGCGATGGTCTGCCTGGCTGCGCGGCAGGCGGTGGTTGCGATCGCGTGCAGCAGAGTCCGTGGTCCGTGCTCTGGGGACTGCCCGTGGCGGCATGGGGGGCGGCTGCCTATCTCCTGCTGGCGGGACTGAGTGCCTGGCCCAATCGTCGTGCGGGAGCTGCGGCAATCCCCGTGGCGGCAACGATCGGCATGGCCATCAGCGTTTATCTGACCGCGATCACCTGGCGTGAGCTCAACGCCTGGTGTCCTTGGTGTCTGGCCTCGCTCGCTCTCATCACGGCCTTGACCATCCGGGGCTGGCTCCTCAGCGAGGCCCTGCTTCGACGCTGGCTGGGCGGTCTGACCCTGCTGGCGGCCGTGGGTGCCGTCACGCTGGTGCATCAGGTTCAAGGGGGCGGAGTGCGCACGACCTCCGGCCTGGAACCCCGGGTCCTGCAGCAGTTGGCGGAACACCTGCGGGAATCTGGCGCGCGCTTCTATGGCGCCTCCTGGTGCGGCGCCTGCGCGGGTCAGAAGTCCGTATTCGGAAGCGCCGCAGACGCGCTGCCCTACGTCGAATGCTCACCCCATGGTCCCGGCACCCCGCCGAGCACGGACTGCCTGATGGCGGAAATCCGGACCTACCCGACCTGGATCATCCGCGGCAGCAAGCGCCCCGGTGCCCTGACCCCCGAACAGCTCGCGGCTTTTTCCGGCTTTGTGCTGCCTGCGGCAGAAGGGGAGTGAGCACGCGCACGTCTCGCGCGCCCTCCGTCCGACTGCTCAGGGATCCGGGGCATTTCCTGAGCCTTGGCGGGGGCGCGGGGCTCATACCTTTCGCCCCTGGCACCTGGGGCAGCGTAGTGGGAGTGCTGCTGGCCTGGGGCCTGCAGGAATTGCCGGCTGCATGGTTCTGGGGGCTCCTGATGCTCATGGGCGCCATCGGAGTTCCGCTCTGCGGGCGCACCGGAAATATCCTCGGGCAGGTGGACCACGGTGCCATCGTCTGGGACGAAGTCGTAGGGGTCATGGTGGCGATCGGGCTGGCGGCTGGAACAGGGCTCCCTCCGGGCTCAGGTTCAGGCGGGGTGACGCCGCTAACCCTGTTGGCCGCCTTCGTGCTGTTCCGTATTCTCGACATCACGAAGCCATGGCCCATAGGCCTGCTCGAACGCCGTCTCGGCGGCGGGTGGGGTGTGATGGCCGATGATCTGGCTGCCGGTGCGGTGGCTGGGTTGGTGCTGATGCAGCTGAATCCAGGAAGATTTTTCGGCAGCCCATGACTTTCAAGCCGCAGCAGATT
>JBDLQR010000077.1:0-6921 GCA_039800485.1 Pseudomonadota bacterium | reverse complement strand
ACTTGGCCAGCAACTGGGCTGGGCTCTCCGGATGGTCGAGATCCACAGGGATGCAGTCAACCGGACAGACCTGGACGCACTGGGGTTTGTCGAAGTGACCCACGCATTCCGTGCACCGGTCAGGATTGATCATGTAGTGATCGAGGCCCTCGTAGATTGCCTGGTTGGGGCCCTCAGGCTCACAGACATCGCAGTTGACGCATTGGTCCGTGATGCGCAGGGCCATGACTGCCGTCCTCCAGACTGATCAGGCCTTCTTCCGCTTGCCCAGCCGCTCGGTCAATGCCGCATGGACAATCGGATGCACGAATTCACCCACATTGCCACCGAGGCTCGCGATCTCGCGGATCAGGGAGGAGGAAATGTAGGAGTAATTTTCAGTAGTCGGCAGGAACACGGTGTCTGCTTCCGGCACCAGCTTCTTGTTCATCCCCGCAAGCTGGAACTCGTATTCGAAATCCGAGACCGCGCGCAAGCCTCGCAACACCGCCTTGGCGCCACAGTCGCGGACGAAGTGCGCGAGCAGCCCTTCAAAGCGACGCACCTCCACATTCTTGTGCTCGGCCAGTACCTGGCGAGCCAGGTCTACGCGTTCATCGGTGGAAAAGGCCGTGTTCTTGGCAGTGGCGGCGGCCACCGCGAGAATCACGTGATCGAAGATGCCGGCAGCACGGGCCACGATATCACTGTGCCCCTTGGTGATGGGGTCGAAGGTTCCCGGATAAATCGCGATGGTGCCCAAAGCCTGGTCTCCTCTGTTGACCGTCTGAATGCGCGCGAGCCGCTCTGGCGCCTCAGGCGCAAGCGGCGAGGCCGAAACCGACCTGTCGGGTTTCGCCCTCGCGCATCATACGCCATCCCTCCGGCAGCGCGATCCCGGCCCCGCCACGGGGAAATTCCAGATAAACCAGCGCATGCGGGGCAAGCCAGCCGCGGACCAGCAAGGGCATGACATCGGCCATCAGCGCGCTGGCGAACGGTGGATCCAGAAAAACGACATCAAACGCACCGGGGGTGCGGGTCTCCAGGAATTGCACAGCATCCGCCTGTACCAGTGTGGCGCGATCACCCACCTGCAGCAGGGCCGAGTTGTGGGCAAGTTGCTGGAATACCCGCGCATCCCGCTCGACGAAGGTGACATGGGCGGCTCCGCGCGAGAGCGCTTCCAGCCCCAGCACCCCGGTACCTGCAAAGAGATCGAGGCAGCGTGCACCGGGCAGATGGGGCATCAGCCAATTGAAGAGCGTTTCGCGCACGCGGTCCGCAGTCGGGCGCAGCCCCTCCGCTGCAGGCACGGGCAACCAGCGGCGACGCCACTCCCCGCCAATGATCCGCACCCGGCCGGGCGGTGCATGGCGGGTCATGGCTCCGGTGCCACGGGCCCGACCAGCACTTCGACCATGGTGTCGAGCCTGATTCGGCGCTGGAATGCCTCGCGTACCTCCTGCGCTGAAACCTTGGCGACAGCCTCCGGATATCGCTCCAGCCAGTCCAGCGGTAGTTCGTGGAAGCCGATGATGGTGAGGTAATCGGTGAGCTTGCGGTTGGTGTCGATGCGCAGGGGAAAACCCCCGATGAGGTTGTCGCGTGCCGCCACCAGTGACGCTTCATCCGGTCCCTCTGCAATGTAGCGTGCCACCGTTTCGCGCAGGACCTTGCGCACTTTTGCGGTATTGGCCTGATCCGTCTGCAGGCTGATCTCGAAAGGCCCGGCCACCGCCATGGGCGAGAAATGGCTGGAGACCGAGTAGGAGAGGCCTCGCTTCTCACGAATTTCCTGGAACAGCAGCGAGACTGCCGTCGCGCCCAGCACATGATTGCCTACCACCAAGGGGAAGTAGTCGGGATCGTGACGCGAGATGCCGGGCTGGGCGAGGCTCAAGTGCGTCTGCGCACTCTGGAAGGGTATGTGATGCACGAGCGGTTCCGAGCGTACCGGCACCTCGGGAATCTTCGGTGCGCGCGTACCTTGCGCAAGTTTGCCAACCAGCGACTCCGCGATCTGGAGGGCCTCTGGCTGGCTGAGATCCCCCACGATCACCACCAGTGCATTGGCCGCCACGTAGAAGCGGCGATGAAAATCCTGCGCATGTTCCCGGCGCAGGGCCGCCAAGGACATTTCGGTGCCACCTGCCGGCTGCCCATAGGGATGATCGGGATACAGCAAGGATTCCATGGCCAAGGCCGCCAGCGCGGCCGGCGCGCTTTTCTGCTGCTTCAGGCTGGCCTGCATCTGAGCCTGCACGAGCTTGAAGTCCGCCGCGTCAAACCGGGGCTGGGTCAGTGCTTCCGAGGCCAAGGCCAGTGCGGGCTCGGCGTACTTGCGGCGGGTGAGGCTTTTCAGGGAAATCCAGGCAAGGTCATGCTCAACACCGGTACTGAGCTGCGCGCCAGTGGCTTCGAGCCGCGCATGCAATTCATCCGTGCCGAGGCGCACCGTCCCTTCGCCCATGAGTGCCCCGGTGAGCGTGGCAAGGCCGGGCCGCTCGCCATCCTGCGCGCTGCCGGCTGCAAACACCACGCGGGCGATGAACATCGGAATCTCGGGTGCTGCCACGAACAGCACGGGCACGCCGGCCTGGGTCTGCAATCGCTGGATATCCGGATGGGCGTGGCAAGCCAGCGAGGTCAGCAGTGCCCACAGGAGCAGAAGTCTAATCATGGCGCGCCTCCGGCATCAGCCAGGCGATGGTCGCCACTTCGTCGCGGAAATACTTGCGCGCCACCGCCTGGACCTGCGCGGGTGTGATCGCATCGATGTCATCGACATAGGAATCCTTCAGTCGCCAATCGAGACCGACGGCGACCAGCGAGCCGATGAGCATCGCCTGACCAAACGGCGAGTCTCGCTGATAGATGCTCTCGGCTATCACCCCGGTCTTGATGCGCGCCAGTTCCTGCGCATCCGGTGGCGAGTCCTGGACGCGTGCGATTTGGTCACGAAACGCTTTCTCCAGCTGCGCGAGGCTCACGCCCTCCCGTGGGATGCCGTCAAAGCTGAAAAGATCCATCAGGCGTGAGCTGGCCGCGTAGCTTGCACTGGCCGAGAGTGCGGGTCCTCCATTGCGCACCAAGGCTCGGGGCAGGCGCGCACTCGCTCCGCCATCCAGCAGCGCGGCCAGCACTTCGAGCGCGTGGATTTCCCAGTCGGCAGGCGCACCTTCGCCTGGCCCGACCTGCGTCAGGCCCGGCACTTTGTAATTCATCACCAGGGACGGCACGCGCAGGCGGGGATCGATGATTTCCAGTCGCTTGAGACCCTGCTGCGGGACTTCCGGCCTTGCTTTTGCCACCGGCAACGCTCGGGCGGGGATTTTGCCGAAAGTCTCCTCGGCGAGCGTGCGCAGCGCCTCGGGTTTCACGTCTCCCACGACCACGACAGCAGCGTTGTTGGGGGTGTAGTACCGCGCGTACCAGTCGCGGATTTCCTCCAGCTGCATCTGCTCGATGTCGGCGGCCCAACCGATTACCGGTTGGCGGTAGGGACTGGTTTGCCAGGTCGCGGCCAGAATCTGCTCGAAGGCTGCCGCGCCCGGGTCGTCGTCGGTGCGCAACCGTCGCTCTTCGCGGATTACTTTCAGCTCGTTGGCCACTTCTTCCGGATCGAGCAGCAGATGCTGCATGCGTTCGGCTTCCAGGCGAAAACTCTCCGCCACATTGCTTGCTGCCCATTGCTGGAAATACGCCGTGTAGTCGGGCGCCGTGAATGCGTTCTCGGTACCGCCTCTTTCTGCCACCCGGCGCGAGAACTCGCCGGTCGCCAGATGCTGCGTGCGCTTGAACATGAGGTGCTCGAGCACATGAGAGATTCCGGTGATGCCGTCGTGCTCGTGGCTGCCGCCTACGCGATACCACACCTGCACTACTGCCACGGGTGCGCGGTGATCTTCCTGCACGATGAGGCGCAGCCCGTTGGACAGTGTGTATTCCGTGGCCGCGGGTGGGGCGGCGTGGACGGCAGCGGAAAGCACGATCATCAGCAGCGGCAGCAGGGGCATCGGGCGTTCCATCCAGGCAGCAGGGCAAGGTGCTAGCATAGCGCAGCCCTCGCCAGTCGCGAGGGCTGCACGAACCACGCTGAACTCCGCCGGATCCGACATGTTCAAACGTCTCAGAGAAGGTATCGCGCGCACGCGCGATGGATTGCTCAACCGCATAGGACGCCTCTTCGGGCGTCGCGAACCCGTGGACAGCAGCTCGCTGGAAGCGCTGGAGACTGCGCTGCTGCTCGCAGACACGGGTGTACAGGTCACCGAGTCCATCATGGCGGCGGTGAAGAAACGCGCGCGTGACGAAGGTGCACCGTTACTGGACGTCCTGCGCACGGAAATGGTGGCGGTTCTGGCGCCCGTCGCCCAACCGCTCGAAGTCCCCAAATCGGCAGGCGCGCCGTTCGTGCTGCTGGTGGTGGGCGTGAACGGTGTAGGCAAGACCACGACGATCGCCAAGATTGGCCGCCATCTGCAGGGCAAGGGACTGAAAGTGATGTTTGCGGCGGGCGACACCTTTCGCGCAGCCGCGGTGGAGCAGCTCAAGACCTGGGGCGAGCGGCTGGACATCCCGGTCATCGCCCAAGGCCCGGGTGCGGATCCCGCGTCGGTGATTTTTGATGCCTATGCTGCCGCCGCGGCGCGCGGCATGGATGTTCTCATCGCCGACACCGCCGGCCGCTTGCATACGCAGAGCAACCTGATGGCGGAGCTCGGCAAGATTCGCCGCGTGCTCGGAAAACAGAATCCGGAAGCACCGCACGAGACGCTGCTGGTGCTGGATGCGACGATGGGCCAGAACGCACTTCAGCAGGCGCGTACCTTCCATGATGCGGTGGCCTTGAGTGCCGTGGTGATGACCAAGCTGGATGGTACGGCCAAGGGCGGCATCGTCTTCGCGGTGGCGCAGGAACTCAAGCTTCCGCTGCGGTTCATCGGCGTAGGCGAACAGTTCGATGATCTGCAGGTATTCGAGGCCGGCGCCTTTGTGGACGCACTGCTCGGCACGGATGGGCCTGAGCCAAGTGCGCCCGGCTGAGGCGCTCAGGCCACTGACCGAAGCCCGGCCGCCCCGGGCAGCCAACCGCGTGACACCAGCCAGTTCCGCGCGTCTTCTGCGTCAAGCTCGAACCACTCGGCGGCAGTGCCGAGACGAAAACTGTAGCCCCAGGCATCCATGTCGCGCAGCATGCGTGCCCGGCCATAGCCTGGCACGAGATCCGCGATGAGCACCGAGAGGTAGCAGACGGCGCATTCTTCCAGCACATCACCACCGGCATCGGTATCGAGCGTCTCCCTGCGCGCTGCATCCATACACAGATAGTGGCAGGCCTCGTGCAGCAGAGAGGTCAGCGGCGTGTCTGGCCGCACCTGCAAGCTATGGCGAGTGAGGCCGGCCTCAGGCGCGCCCCAGTAGCTGCCGGGAATTTCCGCCTGCGGCGGCAGCAGCGCGAGGGTGAGGCCCAGATTTGCGAAGAAACGGCGCAGGAAAGGCAAGGTCTCGGGCGGACTGTCCGCAAGCCGCATCACGGGCGCGGACGTGCTTGCGGTGCACGACATGGACATCAGGGCTCGATCTTGCGTGGCAGCGCCCAGGCGATGATTTCATCCCCGACGGGATAGCCATAGAGACTGTTGCCACCTGCAACGACGGCAACGAACTGCTCGCCTGCGACAGCGTAACTCACAGGCGGTGCATTGACCCCGGCCTCCGTGGTGTCCTCCCAGAGACGCGCACCGGTCGCGCCATCAAAGGCTGCGAAGCGGCCTCGCCCCTCGCCCGTGAACACAAGGCCGCTGCGGGTGGCGAGCACGCCGCCCACCATCGGCTCGTCCAGCTTCACCTGCCAGCGCAGGCTGCCGTCGGTGAGGTTCAGTGCGCTCAGCAGGCCGTGATGCGCGCCCTCCACGGGCTTGAACATCGTGTAACTGTCGAAGGCCTGACCCGCGCGCTCGGGCAGCTTGCGCACGAAATAGTCAGCGGGACCATGGCTACCTGCGATGTACACGCTGCCGGAGGCTTCGTCCAAGGCGACCGGCGACCAGGAGCAGGCCCCCAGACCGGACGGTGAAATGCGCACACCCGCTTCTGTCGGGGGTGTGAAAAGATTTTCCTGCGGCGCGAAGGGCGCAGAGCGGTGCAGCAGCCTGCCCGTCGCGCGCTCATGCACGAAGAACCAGCCGAGCTTGGACGCCTGGCCCACTGCTTCCACCGGCTTGCCTTCATGCTGCACCGTGAACAGCACCGGGGGACTCGCGACGTCATAGCCCCAGCGATCATGCGGGACCTGCTGATACGCCCAGACCAGTTTGCCCGTCTTGAGCTCGAGCGCGACCAGACTCACCGTGTGCAGGTTGTCGCCCGGTCGGGTGGCATCATCCATTTGCGGGGCCGGGTTGCCGGTACCAATGAAGATGAGGCCACGCTCACGATCAACCGCAGGCGTCGTCCAGACAGAGCCACCCCCGAACTGCCAGCTTCCCGCGTAGCGCTCGCTGCGCGCCCGCTCGTCGGCGAGATCACGGTTGAGGGTCTCGCCATAGGCAGTGGTCGCGGTGAAGCTCCCGGTCCAGGCGGCATCCGGCACAGTGTGCCACCGCCAGCGCTCTTCGCCGGTGACGGCGTCCAGCGCCACTATGAAGCCTCGCAAACCAAGCTGCTCACCGGCCAGACCGACCACGGACATCGTGGTCTCGCCGTTCTCCCGGGTCTCCACGTGGAGTCCATAAGCCGTGCCCGTCACGCCAACCAGCACGAGACCGTCTACGACCTGCGGCGCCATGTTGGCGCTGTAGCCAGTCTGTCCCGTCTGCGCGCTGCCCGCCAGACCAAGCGATTGATCCGGTGCTGCGCCGGTCAGCAGCTCCGAGAGTTTCTCGGTGGCCACAGGCTGCGTGTCGATGAGGGGCGTCTCCCAGATCTTCTTGCCGG
>JBDLQR010000076.1:0-3177 GCA_039800485.1 Pseudomonadota bacterium | reverse complement strand
CGGTGTTTCTTGCGCTGGGGGCGCACAGGCTGGCCGGAACCCGGGTCCTTACACGACGTCCCGACACCATCGAGGCCTTGGGTGCGGCGAGCGTGCTCTGCACCGACAAGACCGGCACGCTCACGCGCAATCGCATGGCCGTGGCCGAACTGTGCTCTCTTGCGCAGGAGACTGGCTGGCGTGCCGGGGAAACCTTGATCGAACCTTGGACGGCGCTGATCCGGTGTGCCATCGACGCCAGCGCAGCCCACACGGCCGACCCCATGGAACAGGCCTTGCGCGCCCTGCTGCCTGGCGGCGAGTCACGTGCCCCACTGCAGACCTTCAATCTCAGCGCCGACCTGCTGGCCATGGGCCATGCCTGGCCGGCAGAGCAAGGCTGCGCCATCACCTTCAAGGGCGCACCAGAGACCGTCGCCGGCCTGTGTGGCCTTGATGAGGTGCAGATGGTACGACTGCAGGCGCAGCTGACCGCCATGGCAGACCGTGGCCTGAGGGTGCTCGCGGCAGCTCGCGCAGACTGTCCACACGCGGCAGCTCCTGCCAGCCTCGCTCACTTGGGACCTGGCGCCAGATACACGTTCATGGGGCTCATTGGATTCGCTGATCCCTTGCGCGAGACTGTGCCCGCGGCCTTGAAGGAGTGCCGGGAGGCTGGCATCCGCGTGCTGATGATCACCGGGGACTATCCCGCGACCGCGCGCGCGATCGGGGCGCAGGCGGGGTTGGCCTCAACGGCGCAGATTCTCACCGGCCAGGACATCGACCGTCTGCAAGACGCGGAGCTGGCTGCTGCGTTGTCGCAGGTCTCGATCTGCGCGCGGGTATCACCCCGCCACAAGCTCAGAATCGTGGAGGCCCTGCGTCGCAGCGGCGAGATTGTGGGGATGACCGGCGATGGCGTGAACGATGCCCCGGCGCTACGTGCAGCCCATATCGGCATCGCCATGGGTGGGCGCGGCACGGATGTCGCCCGCGAGGCAGCGTCCCTGGTCCTGCTCGATGATGACTTCAGCGCCATCGTGACTGCCGTGCGGCTGGGGCGGCGCATTCACGACAACCTGACCAAAGCCCTGGCCTACATCGTGGCCGTGCACATTCCGATCGCAGGCCTGACTCTTTTTCCGCTGCTGTTCGGCTGGCCGCTACTGCTGGGCCCGCTGCATATCGTGTTCATGGAGCTGGTGGTCGACCCGATCTGCTCCATCGTGTTCGAGGCCGAGCCAGGCGAGCGCGCCCTCATGCAGCGGCCCCCGCGCAATCCCGGGACGCCTGTGTTCAACCTGCGACTGCTGGGCTGGAGTCTCTGCCAGGGCTTTGCGACGCTGCTCATGTTGCTGGCTCTGGACACGGTGCTGCGCCGGGCTGGCACAGTGGAGGCCGAGATCCGCACGGTGATTTTTCTAGGACTGGTTGCCAGCAACCTCGTGCTGCTGTCGGTGAACCGGCGTTTCAGCGCCGAGATCACCGAAATCTGGCTGCGCAGGAATCCCGCTCTGTGGCCTGTGTTGTCAGCACTGCTTGCGCTGCTCGCAGCGGTCATGTTCGTCCCCGCGCTGCGCGCACTGTTCGGCTTCACCTTGCCCGCGCTGGCGCCTCTCGGACTGCTGGCTGCGGGCTGTGCGGGGCTGCTGCTCAGCCTGGAACTGCTGAAGCCCCTCTTCCGCCCACGGTCCCTGAAGACGCTGCGCGTAACCTGAGCCCGCCTCAGGGCGTGGCGCGGTGCGCCCGGTATTCCGGCAGCGGCCCCTGCCCCAGCATCTCGCGGTAGTTGTTGTGGAAGTGATGCAGCGCCGGTTCGTTGCGCCCGAACACGAATTCCTTGATGAGCCCGCTGTTGGCCGCCGCCTGGGTCTTGACACCCATCGCATAGTCCTCGTGCTCCACCGTACTGAGGAAGAGTTCAGCACTGGCCTCCAGGCTGAATTCAACGGGCTTCGCCATGTCTGCCGCATAGACGTTTTCGCCAGAGAGCTTCTGTGCGGCATCGGAATTCGCCAGCTGCGAGGCGATGTGCGGCAGTCCGTAGTGGGAGACGCGGGTGAGCGACTGACCCACGCGCTGGGCATCCGGGTAGATTTTGGCGAGTGCCAGCATGCTGTTGAGCAGGACTATCTGGATGTTGGGGAAGAGGTAATAGGCGACTACGGCACCGTCGCGGATGGTCCACTGGCTTTCGGGCTGGTGGCGCAGCGTGTCGATGAACTTGCTGGGCACGCAGATGCGGTGGTTGCGCCCGAACTCACGGTAGGTCGCGACATCTCCGTGCAGCAGATGAGCCAGCGTGTTCCGGTGCAGCGTATTGAAGTGATAGACCTCGCCGAAGGTGTCGTTGGCTATTTTCCAGTTCACCGGCATGTCGAGCACGCTTTCACCCGCGTACTCGGCCTTGGCCAGATCCCAGGCGGCGAGCTCAGGCCCGAAGTCGCCGAGAATTTCATCCACGTTGATCACGCCATCCTCGCGGGGATGCACGAACAGCAGGCCATGAATTTCGAGGCTGGGCAGTTCGATGAGGTTCAGGCAGGCCTTGTCGACGGCCCCGAACTGCTCGCCGGACCGGATGCCCATGAGCGTGCCATCATTGCGATAGGTCCAGCCGTGGAACGCACAGGTGAAACGGGCCTGTTCGCCACGGGCGCCGCTTACCAGCTCGGCACCGCGATGCCGACAGGCGTTGACGAAGGCTCGAAAGCGGCCCTGCTGGTCGCGGGTGGCGAGCACCGGGATGCGGAAGTCGTTGACGGTGAGGTAGCTGCCGGGTTTGGGCAGTTCTCCCGACAGCCCGATCATCTGCGGATGGTTGGCGAAGAAGGTGTCCCACTCCTGCCGTGCGAGTTTTTCGCAGGTATAGACATCCGCCCGGTTGACCGCGACCCGACCCGCATCGCAGGTGGTGCCGTCGTCCATCCGCGTGATCAGTTCCCGCAGAATCTCGACCTGTCTGGCATGTTCCATGATCCCTCCGCCCGTGCTTTCTTGTGTAGTTCGCAGGACTCCCGGCCCTTGGGCGCCACGCCACTGCGTTGCCTTGATCATTCCACTTGGCGCAAGCGCTGGCAACGCGCTTGCCACCGGTACCCTACCCCGCGTCTTCGTGTCACGCTCTGCCTCCTGATGAGGGCGCCCCAGTGCGGCCGGCGGATGTGCAGGGGATGCCCTGTAGCGGACATTGGA
>JBDLQR010000075.1:0-4588 GCA_039800485.1 Pseudomonadota bacterium | reverse complement strand
CTGGCTTTCCCTCGCACTGCTGTGGTTCCTCGCGGGGCACCTGCTTGAGTCCACCGTGGTGCCACTCGATCTGGTTTACGACCACCGCAACTATCTTCCTTCCGTAGGGATATGCCTGCTGATGGCGACAATGCTGCACGCCGGATTGCGGACGAGACCTCGAGCTCTGCTACTGGCGGCGACCGGGACGGTGATACTGCTTTCCCTGATGACAGCCTACCGCGCTTGGCAATGGCACGACGAACTTACACTCGCCTTGCTGGAGGCCCACCACAATCCAGGGTCGAGTCGTGCCAGGTACGAGATTGGACGAGTCAAATACAACCTCTTTTTGAAAGGGCTGGATCCACAAGGTTTTGAGGGTGGTTTGGCGGAGATGGAAGCGGCGGTGCAAGTCGGTGATGAAGATTTCCTGCCGCTCACGGCAATGATCTCGATGTGTCTGATTGCCAAAACGGACATTCCCGAGGAACTCATGCTGCGGTTGGAGGCGGAGCTGAGCGAGCAAAGGCCCTCGGGGCGCAGAACAGACGCGGTTGCCATCCTGATCAAGTGCCAGCTGCGCAAGGATGCATGTCCGATCTCGCCAGAACCGGTCCTGAGGGCAGCCGGCGCCTTGCTGGCCAACCCCCGGGCAACCCCGCAAGTCAAAGCTGAAACACTGGAATGGCTTGCCGTGTATTACGCAAATGGACTTCAGGATTACGCGGCTGCATCCAGAACCATTGCGGGTGCGCTGGAATTCGCACCTGAGAATTCAGGGGTGATCCTGCGGCAATCCGAACTTCTGCTGGCTGTTGGTCAGCCCGATCTGGCCCGGCAATCGCTGGCGCAGATCGAGCGCAGGATGAGTGCTTGGGAATGGCTCAAGAATCCCCAGCTGCATGCGAGGGCGCAGGGCGTGCGGGCCAGGCTGGCGCGAGCGGAGAGCGCGCGGAACTCTCCTCACGGAGAGTCGTCGAGTCTGCCCTCACGATAGTGCAACGAGGACACCAGCTCTGCCAGGATGCCAATCAGGAAAGTGAGCAGGGATGCCGTGAACAGCAGGGCGCTCATGTTGGTGAAGCGGCCCTGCGTCACAAACGTGTAGCCATAGTAAAACGACGCTGCGAGAAAAAGCCCGCTGCTGATTGGCAGAAAAAAGCGCATGGGTGAGAACAGCGTGCCGATCTTGAGGATGATCATCAGAAAGCGGATTCCGTCGTGCGTGAGACGAATATGGCTCTTGCCACTACGCCGTGCCGCCTCGATGGGTACATAGCCCACAGGCAGTCCAGACCGGAAGAACGCCATCGTGCTGGTGGTGGGGTAGGAGAAGCCGTTGGGGAGCAGATAAAGAAAACGTCGGAAGTCTTTTGCCCGCACGGCCCGGAAGCCGGAGGTGAGATCCTCTATCCGCTGCCCGGTCATGTAGCTTGCCAGGCGGTTGTAGATCGCATTTGCCAGACGTCTTCCCGATGAGGCGTGGGTCCTTGCCGAGCGGGCCCCCACCGCCATGGCATGTCCGCGCGATAGCGACTCCAGCAGGGCTGAGATGTCCTTGGGGTGGTGCTGACCGTCAGCATCCATCATCACGAGAACAGCGCCGCGTGCATGCCGGGCACCGCTCTTGATGGCGGCGCCATTGCCCATGCTGTAGGGGTGGCTGATGACCTTGGCCCCAGCAGCTTCTGCGACAGCGCGTGTGTCATCCGTGCTTCCATCGTCCACCACCAGAATCTCCGCCTGTGCGTAAGACTGACGCAGTTCGGGCAGCAGTCTCTGCAGCCCTGCGGATTCATTGCGTGCAGGCAGGATGATGGAAAGGGTGGGGGCATCATTCATGTCGATGGACCGGGTCGCATGACCGCGTGTACTGGTGTGGAGACCTTAGCCGGCAGCAGCGTCTGCCGCAACCTCAGCCCTGACCGGGGTCAAGCGGCGGCGTGAGATCACGATTCTTGCCGCGGAATACATCTGTTGTAGCGAGTACCAGACCTTGGACTGGTGCCAACCGGCGGGCGCGCAGACTGCGCCACGCCGCGCGCATGGGAAGTATCAGGCACCGGCCAAGTATCGCGAGCAGGCATGGCAACACTCCAGGGTTGAGCCGACTTGCCAGTAGCCAGTGCCCCCTGGCCGTGTGGTACTCGTAGAAGAGTGAGCCACGTCGCGCGCTCGCTGCCCCCTCGTGTTGGAAAACAGCAGTCGGGCAGCGAACAACCTTGCGTCCTTCGTGTGCAAGGCGCCAGGCCAGCTCCACATCTTCACCGTAAAAGAAGAACGCCTCGTCGAAGATGTCATCTGCAGCCAATCGTTCCGAGATGAACAGCAGTGCGCCACTCAGCATGGGAATCATTCCCGGGCCATTGAAGGGCAATACCAGGCCCAGAAATCGGGCATAGTGATTCGCCGGACCACCATGCGCCGCCTCATCCTCGGGTACCACCAGTTCGGCGCCGTCATCGAGCAATGCCTGGGCTTGACTGAGCGAGTCGCGTTGGATACGCGCATCCGAATTGATGAGCATCACTCGAACCGGCCCGCGCGCTCGGGCATGACGCAGACCGAGATTGACCCCGGCGGCGAATCCGAGATTCCTTCCGGCATCGACAACAGTGAGCGAGATCCCGTCCGCCTGTAGTCCGGGTAGCGTGTCTGTCACGATTTTCATCGACCGGCCGTGGTCCGCAGAGTTATCGACGATGACGATGTCACGACATCCGGCTGTCAGCAGGGATTCGATACAGCCTTGGGTACGCGCCGGCGTGCGGTAATGGAGGATGAGTGCGACCATCCGGCTCATCGTGCGCCGGGCCTGTATGCGACATGGATCTGTTCTTCGTCCCAGACTGGCGTGAGGCAGCCGATGAGATTGGAGGTGAGCCGCAGGCAAGCTTGGGCGGCATGGGAGATGGCCCTCCCTTCACGTTTGCTCAGCTCGAATGATTCCCGCCACAAGCCTTTGCTCTGCGGACCCCGCTTCACTTGTCTGATGGCATCGAAACCTGCCTGCTCCAGCGCGGTTCGCACCCATGCGGCGGTGGGTATCGCAAGATGATAGGGCGGATGAAATCCCTTCCAGGCAATACCCAAGGTCTTCCGGCCCAGAGCATGGGGATTGGGCAGACACAGCCAGAGCCTTCCTCCCGGAGCGAGTAGCTGGAGGGCGCGCGCCAGCAGGCGAGCCTGGTCAGTCACATGTTCCAGCACATGATTCATTGTGATGACCTCGAACGAACCTTCGCCCAGTGACGGATGGTGAGCATCTCCCTCGACCACCTCCAGACCGCGCGCACGGCACAGCGCAACGGACGCGGGATCGGGCTCGCATCCCGATGATCGGAAGCCCATCTCGCGGGCCAGCGTGAGGAAGTCTCCGTTACCGCAACCGATGTCGAGCAGGCGCAGGCCTTTGCCACAGAGATCACGCGGCATGTGGCGGGCCATGAAATCGAGCTTCATCCTGAGCGGCGCCGCCAGCCACCAGAGTGGTCGTGCCGCGTCCAGTGTCGGCTTGCGCTGCATGCAGTAACGCGAATTCAGGTAGGTGTTGATGAGGCCCACTGCCAGGCGGTCTCCACCCGTGGCTGCCATGGATGACGAGGTCTCATGCGTGTAATAACTGCCATAAGCCCGTCCCAGGCTCTCCGGGTCGGGTCGAGGAGACAGATAGAGTGCGCGGCACCCGAGGCACTCGAGGTAGCGCCATGGATCAGGAAAGGCTTCTGCATCATCCCTCCTCTGGCCAGCGGACAGACCAGGAGACCGGCTGCCGCACAGCGGACAGGATTCCACAGCCTCGAGTTCACCCAGAGACCAACGTGCGGGTGCGGTAATGCCGCTCATGAGGGTGACTTCAGGTCTGACTCGATGACTGCGGCATATTCTGCGGCCACCACTTCCCAGGTCCCGGTTTCTCGCACGCGGTCCCGGGCCTCTCGCGCTCTGGTTGCAAGGGCTTCGGGCTGATCGGCGAGAGCCAATAGTGTGGTTCGCCAGGCTGCCGCGTCCCCGGGCGGCAGAAGCCAACCGGTCCTGCCCTCTTGCACTGCATCCTCCAGACCCTCCAGTCTGGCGGCCACCACCGGTAGTCCCGAGGCTGCTGCTTCCAGCACAACGAGACCGAAACCCTCCATGTCACCCTCCACAGGGATGTTGGGCTGCACCAGGAGATCCGCCGAGGCGAGGAGATGTTGTTTCATCTCGTCGCTGACTCGGCCGACGAGCACCACTGACTGAGCCAATCCAAGCTCGGTAATGGCCGTCTCCATGTGCGCCCGCTCCGGTCCATCTCCGGCGACCACAAGCAGGTACCTCTCCGTAAGCGCCGGCATGACATTCCGGATGAACCATTCCGCGCCTTTGCGGCGGACGAGGCGGCCTAGCAGAACCAGCACCTGTCGGTTGCCCAGTGAGCGACCGAGCAAGCCCTCAAGTGTCGCGCGATCTTGCTTCGCGATTTGGGTTGGTAGCTCGATGCCATTGGGAATCACGCAGAGTCGGGCTTCCTCAATCCCTCGCGCCTTGGCCGCCGCTGCTGTCGCGCGGCTCACAACGATGAAACGGTGCACCAGGCGCATGAACACGCGCACCCAAAGGCCTTGAT
>JBDLQR010000074.1:0-3942 GCA_039800485.1 Pseudomonadota bacterium | reverse complement strand
CGGGTGCGCCATTGCCCAGATGTCGTTGTACATCGGCGGCGGCAGCTTCTGGCAGAACTTCTCCCAGCTTGCGGCGGGCGCGCGCAGGGCGAGGTAGTAGCACGTCTCCGGGCCGAGGGTGTCGGTGAAGCTGGCAATCTTGCCGTTGCGGAAGGACACGACGAAATTCTTGTCGCCGAAGCCGAGCAGGAGGTCGGTGGTGAGATGCTTGCCGATGTGGCTCATGGGGCCATTGGCGTTCACCGCGTCCTGCCAGCGCTTCATCCAGGACTGATCGAACATGGGGTTTCTCCCTTTTCTAGGATGGGTCTGACGCGAGAGGCTCGGCATTGGACCGTAGGGCCTGCAATACTGTCAAGCAAGGTACGGTGGCGTATGGAATGGTGCAAAGCAGCGAATTTTCAGGGCATAAATGCGCTTCTGTGGCAGATTTTCATGCCTTGCACGTGGCGCGTGCGGGGGTAAGAATACGCGCCGCCCAAGCACCGCACACGCACCGCCCACGCGTCCCGCACATCACGAGGCTCCCATGACTTTCCTTTCCAAACCCGCCTTCCAGGCACGCTTCGTCAAGGCGCTCAATGCCAATGGGGTGTTCGTCGAACAGACCCGTTGGTTCGACGGCTCCGTTCTGCTGGAAGTGGATGACGACCGGCTGTGGCTCAAGATTTATCGCGGCAAGGTCATCGACAGCATGCCCGGGGTTCCACCCTTCGGCTATACCTTCAAGTTCCGCGGCTCAACTGCGGCCTGGCAGGCGCTGATTTCGGGCAAACGCCGCTGGGCGGATCTCACCTTCCCCGGCAAGCGCGACTTTTCTGACGATCCGGGTTTGAAACGCGTGGGTGAGCTTTCGGTAGACATCGCGACCGAAGGCAATCTCATTGAAGCCGGCCGCCTCAGCGAGGCGATGTTCGAACTGGCCTACACCCTCAAAGACATTGCCGGCAAACGCTGAGCCGGTCGCAACGGAATCCCATCATGGCAACTCCAGAAGACATCCGCGGGCACTACGTCAAGGTCAACGGCACTCGCACGTTCTACGACGAGATTGGCGAGGGCCAACCCATCGTCTGCGTACATACGGCCGGGGCCAGCTCGCTGGAATATCAGTACATCCTGCCGCTGTTCGCCAAAGCTGGCTTTCACGCCTATGCACTCGACCTGCCCGGACACTCGCGTTCCTATCCCGTGAAATGGAAGCAGCACCGCAGCATCCATGAACACGCCGAGTTCGTGCACGCCTTCGTGCAGACCCTGGGGCTCGTCAAACCGGTCATCATCGGCTGCTCCATCGGTGGTGACATCACGCTCGACTATGCCGCCCACCACTGGCGCGAGATGGCGGCGGGTGTGCCCATGGAGGGCTGCGCGCGTACGCCAACCTTCCCTTTGCCGACAGAGCGCATGCTGCCCGCCTGGGCGCCGGGCTGGCAGGACCAGATGGAGCGGGCAGCGATCGAATCCCTCAACCGCAAATGTTCGGCCGCCAAGATCGAGGAGCTCCGCTGGCAGCATCGCAACGCGCAGGTCTCGGCCGTGGGTGATCTCGAAGCCTGGGCCAAGCACGACGTGCGCGCCAAGCTGAAGGCCGTCGCCTGCCCGATGCTGGTGATTCGCGGCGAGGATGACTTCTGGGTCCCGCGCGAACTGGTCGAAGAAACCGGCAAGCTGCTCAAGAAGAGCGAGGTGCTCCACCTCAAGAACATCGGGCATTACCCGATGTTCGAGGATCCGAAACTCATCTGCGATCTCGTCACAGGATTCTGCCGCAAGCACGGCGTGCTCTGAGGCGCCCCCGCAAGCCCCCTCTTTTTCCCTGGCCTTGGGCGGGACCTGCGGTCCGCCCGAGGCTTGACACCCCAGGCGCCTCGCTGGCGCCACCAGCAAGCCGCCGCAGGCGGCGCACACGAGGCAGTTTTTTCGATGGATTACGGTTTTGTTTTTCCGGCGGCGATTCACATCCACAAGGACGTGAGCTTCGCCGAACAGCATGGTTTCACCCACGCCTGGCTTTACGACTCGCAGATGCTGTTCAGCGACCCCTACGCGAGCATGGCCCTGTGCGCCATCAATACCTCAAGGATTGCACTCGGCACCGGTGTGACCAATCCCGAGTCCCGCATCGCGCCGGTCACGGCAAACTCCATTGCCACCGTGAACGAACTGGCCCCGGGGCGCACGATCCTCGGCATCGGCACGGGCAACACGGCCCGTCGCACGCTTGGCATGCCGGCCTCCAAGCTCGAAGTGATGCGCGATCACATCCGCGTCTGCCGCGACCTCTTCGATGGCAAGACCACGGACTATACCGAGGGCACCCGTCACCGGCAGATCCGCTTCCTGAATCCCGATGGCGACTGGTACAACATCAAGACGCGCATCCCCATCTACATTGCCGCCAGTGGCCCCAAGAGCCTGGAGATGGCGGGAGAGATCGCGGATGGCGTGATCCTGTTCGGGGCCGTCAGTCCTTCACTCATCAACTTCGTGATGGACCATGTACGGGCGGGGGCCGAACGCGCGGGCCGCAATCCGAATGAGGTCTATGTGCTCTGCATGACGGCCTTCCATCTCACCGGCAAGGGTGAGTCGCTGGAAACCCCGGAAGTCCGCCAGGCCGTGGGGCCCTTTGTGTCCTCGTCGACCAACATCTTCGCGCTGTCCAACCCTGATCCCATGACCCTGCCTGCGGATCTGCGCGATGACATCATCAAGTTCCGCGACATCTACAAGGTCATGGAAGGTCCCATCGAGACCCGCCACCTGAAGATGTATTCGGATTACCTGCTTGGCTTCAAGAAAGAGCATGAAGCCATCTGCACCGACAAGATCATCCGCGCCACCACCCTCACGGGCACGGCGGAGGAAATCGTGGAATCCATCCACAACATGAAGAAGGCCGGCATCCACCAGGTGGCCATCCAGCCCATCATCGACAACCGCAAGACGGTGGAAGTGTTCGCGAAGGAGATCATGTCACGCCTCAAGTAGGGCGCGCAGATCTGTAGGGGAGGGGACGGGCGGCCTGAGGGCCGCCCGTTTTTTTCAGCCCTTGCGCAGTCCGTCGAGCTGGGTGGACCAGTTCTCGTAGGAGCGCAGCGGAATCCAGCTGATTTCCGGCACGATATGCGCGTAGCCGAGTTTCCAGATGGGCAGGCTGTGCACGATGGCATCCAGGTCATCGCCGCTGGAGACTTCCATCACGGCCACGACTTCGTATTTGCCGGCCACTTTCCAGATGTTCTTGATAGCCCCGGCCTTCAGCGCCTGCAGGGCTGCGATCGATTCCTGGTACCACACATCGAAGAATTCCCGGTTGGCGGTGCTCTCGGGCTTGGCCAGCTTCGCCCACATCATTATTTCCACAGTCTCTTCCTCCCGCTGTTGTTGAGGTGAAATCTTGTTCCGGTCGACGGGCATTTAACCATACGCAGGCGCATGGCCCAATGGCCGATGGGCTACAATGGTGGTCCTGACGGCAGCCAATGCGGAGACAGCCCGGACATGCATCCTGATGACTTGAAGGCCTGGCGGCGCGAGCATGTGCCGGTATACAACGGCAACCGCCTGAAGCTGGGTATCTTCGGCACCAACTGCAGCAACGGCTGCACGATCACCCACGCACCCACCACCTTTGAGCCGACCTACGAGCACAACGTCAAGATTGCCCGGCTCGCGGATTCGCTGGGCTTCGAGCTCATGGTGCCGGTGGGGCGCTGGAAGCATTTCGGTGGTACCACCCAGTTCAATGCCAACAACATGGAGGTCTACACCTGGGCGACCGCGCTGGCCTGCAACACCGAACACCTCATGGTCTTCGCGACCTCCCATGTGCCCACCGTGCATCCCCTGCTGGCCGCCAAGCAGGCGGCCACCATCGACCAGATTTCGCGCGGACGCTTTGGCTTGAACGTGGTCTGCGGCTGGTTCCGGCCTGAG
>JBDLQR010000073.1:0-3699 GCA_039800485.1 Pseudomonadota bacterium | reverse complement strand
GCGCCGCAGTGGGCGTGCCATCGGCCAATGTGGGCGTGGTAAGCGCGGGCGTTGCGGGTGCAGCCGGTGCTGCGAATGCGGCGTCCCGGTCCGCGGTGGATGGATCATCAGGTGCCGGGCGTGCGGACGGCCCAGCCTCCAGTCTGGGAGATTCAGCGGTGTCGTTCATTTCCGTCGACTTCCTCGGTTTCGGCGATGAAGAGGACGAGGGATGAAATACACGCAATATCAGGACACGCTTGGCGCCGCAGCGCTGTGGCTGACGGTGACCTGCAGCTTTGCGCAGACCGACGCGGTCCAGGCTGCAGGGACCGCTCCCGAGACCGAAGCCCTGGAATCTTTCGACATCTGGGAGTACCAGGTAGAGGGCAATACGCTGCTCCCGGCCATCGATGTCGAGCGCGCGGTCTATGGACATCTCGGGGAAGACCGGAGCATCGATGATGTGACCGCAGCCCAGCGCCAGCTCGAGGCTGCCTACCACAGCAGAGGCTACGGAACGGTGCTGGTCGACATTCCGGAACAGGATGTCGAAGGCGGAGTGGTGCGGCTCAAGGTCACGGAAGCGCCCATACGTCGCCTTTCGGTGACCGGCTCACGGTATTTCTCCTTGGGAAAGATCAAAGCCGGTGTGCCGTCGCTGGCGGTGGGCAAGGCTCCCCACCTGCCCACAGTCCAGAAGGAACTGGCGGCACTGGCAAATCGCTCACGCGACCGCGTAATCACGCCTGTGCTCAAGCCCGCACTCGAACCCGGGAAACTCGATGTCGACCTGCAGGTCGAGGATGAGCTCCCGGTGCATGGCGCGCTTGAGATGAATGATCGTTTCAGCGCCGATACAACCCGCCTTCGCCTGAGTGCCAGTGTGCGCTACGACAACCTTTGGCAGCGGGGTCACAGCCTCGGCGCTTCCTATCTGGTATCACCTGAGAGCCGCGATGAAGTGGAAGTCTTCTCGGCCAACTATCTCTGGCGCTTCGAGCGGCTGGACCACCTGCTGTCACTTTATGCCGTGCGCTCCAACAGTGATATCGCGACGGTGGGCACCCTGGGGGTGATTGGCAACGGCACCATCGCCGGGGCGAGATACACCATCCCCCTGAAGATGTTGGACGGGTACTACCATACGTTCACGCTCGGGGTCGACTACAAGGAATTTGGAGAATCCATCGGTCTGCTCGGCAATGACAGTGTCAACAGCCCGATCAGCTATGCGATGTTCAATGCCAACTACAACGGCACCTGGTTCGGGGAGGGCTATCTCAGCCGCCTGGACTTCACCCTGAACGCTGCACCGCGGGGGCTCGGCAACACCGACAAGGAATTCAGCCGCAAGCGATTCAACGCGGACCCCAATTTCGTGTTCGCAACACTCAGTGTTGACCATGAGAGAAGGGTGTGGGGGGACTTCAGACTGTTTGCCAAGGCAGGAGGACAGGTCGCCAACTCGCCTCTCATCAACAACGAATCCTACGCAGCAGGTGGCGTGAACAATGTTCGCGGCTATCTGGAATCGGAAAAACAGGGCGACGATGCGCTCAACGGCATCTTCGAGCTTCGCTACGGGGTTCCGCAGTTACCCGCCAAAGACTATCTGCGAGAGCTGGATCTCTTCGCGTTCACCGATGTGACTGCGTTGCGAATCAAGGACCCGCTCCCGGGCTCGGTGGAGCAGGCAATGCTGTGGAGCGCCGGACTTGGATTCCGCGCCAGGGGCCTCGATTCGGTCAACGCCATGTTGCTCTGGGCCATGCCGCTGCGGGACTCTGAACGCACCGAAGCCGGAGACAGCCGACTGCACTTCAATCTGGGTTACGAGTTCTGAAGATTCAGGCCGCAGGTCCGTTTTTGTCACGTAACCGTAACACTCCCCGCAGACCATACGCGCGCCTGCAGAGCGTTCTCCTCCTCACGAGTAAAAGACCCATGCGCTTCCTACGTGCCCTTGCCTTGCTTGGACTCACAACCCTCACGGCGCAGGCCCACGCCTGGTGGAATCCTGATTGGGCATACCGCAAGGCAATCACGATTGATACGACGCCAGCCGGCGCCGCGATTCAGGGCGATCTGACGGATGTCCCGGTTCTGGTGAGGTTGCACACCGGAAATTTCTCCCACTTCCTTGATCTCACGGACGGTGGCGGGGACATACGCTTCGTCGCAGGCGATGATCAGACGCTTCTGCAGCATCACATCGAGAAGATCGATGTCGTCAATGAGCTTGCCTTCATCTGGGTCAAGGTTCCCTTGGTCAAGGGTGCCCAAGGCCCCGCACCCCTGGCTCCCGCCGGCGACCCGGAAGTGCCAACGGACGGGAGCAACAAGATTTACCTCTACTTCGGCAATCCTGCGGCCGCCGGGAGCACCAATACCGCAGGCACCTATGGCCCCGGCAACGCACTTGTCTACCACTTCGATGATGCGGGTGGGGCCCCCCTGGACAGGTCGGCGAACGCACTTCCTGTGCTGTCAGCGCGAGGCCTGGTGTCCTCGCCTTCCCTCATTGGCGATGGCGTGCGCTTTGCCGGCAACGGCGTGCTCAATATCGCCGACGCCCCTCAACTGGCCATGGATCCGGCCCAGGGATGGGGCTTCAGTGTATGGCTGAAGATGGATGCACCGCAGGCGGACGCTTACATTTTTGACCGCACGAGCGGGAAGCAGCGGCTGACGCTTGCAATCGACGGCACGTCCCTGACGCTGGCTTACACGGACGCTGCGGGAACCCGTCATTCGCCACCGGAGGCGCAGCTCATGCTGGGCGCCTGGCATCACCTGGCGGTATCTTTCCAGAACGGTGCCCTTGCCCTCTCCGTGGATGGTGCAGAGGCCGGCTCGGTCACAGTCCCGGCGGAGCTGATGAATGGTGAAATGAGCATGGGGGCTGCGGCCGACGGCGCTCATGGCCTGCAGGCAGAGCTGGACGAGCTGCGCATTCACGCGGTTGCTCCCACCGCCGATCTACTGCGTTTCGGCGCGGTGACTGAAGGGCTCGATGGGCTCGGGATCACCTATCTCGCGGACGAAAACACCGAGACCGAGGGCGGTGGAGAAACGTCTGCGGAGGGACACTCCTCCTATTTCGGCATCATCCTCAATCAGGTGTTCGGCAACGAGCAGGCCATCATTGAACAGTCGGTGATCCTGATCTGCGCGCTGATGGCGCTCATTGCATTTGCCGTGATGATCCTGAAGCAAGCCTATTTGATGGCTTGCCGCAAGGCTTCCACACTTTTCCTGAAGGCCTACGAAGATGCGGGGCTCAGCGCCGGCCGGGCGCTGGGGGCTTTGCTCACCGAGGAGAGCGCCTACGCCAAGTCGCCCCTGTTCCGCATCTACCGCCAAGGCATGAAGGAGCTTCAACGCCGTCTGGATCGTGACGCCGGTCAGGGCATCAATGAGCGCTCACTCATGGCCATCCGAGCGGCAATGGATGCGGTGATGGTGCGCGAGGGCCAGAAGCTCAATGCGCAAATGGTGTTGCTCACGATTGCCATTTCCGGTGGCCCCTTCATTGGCCTGCTTGGCACGGTGGTGGGTGTCATGGTCACGTTCGCTGCCATTGCGGCCAGCGGCGACGTGAACATCAATGCCATTGCTCCCGGCATGGCGGCTGCGCTGCTTGCGACTACGGCGGGACTCGGCGTCGCGATTCCCGCGCTGTTTGGCTACAACTATCTGGGCTCGAAGGTGAAGGAA
>JBDLQR010000072.1:0-3238 GCA_039800485.1 Pseudomonadota bacterium | reverse complement strand
GCGCCATACATGTCCCTCCGCCTGCAGCCGTTTTTCGAAGGCCTCGAGCTGGTCTGTCGGCCCGGCCAGAGTGCAAGAGTCACTGCTGTTGTGCGCAGCAATGATCAGTCTGGCGTCCTCCACATGGGCCTTTAGCAAGGCTTGCAGCTCAGCCAGCGGTAGCTTCACGGCGGTCATGCCGCCAGAACCACGCGTGGTGCCCTGCAGGCGACTGCGGTGGTGCACCACCTGCACGGCGGCCGCCAGCGGGAGTGCCCCAGCGGCCCAGGCCGCCGCGATTTCACCCACGCTGTGACCCAAGACGGCCTGTGGCCTCAAGCCCTGGAGTTCCAGCAGACGCGTGAGTCCAACCTGCAGGGCGAAGAGCGCAGGCTGCGCGATTTCAGTGGCTGCGTAACGCCCAGGCCCTGCCAAACCGAGCAGCTCATCCAGAATGGAGAAGCCCGCCAGAGGCTTGAACAGCGCATCCACTTCCTGAATGGACTCGCGGAACACCGCCGAATCCGTGAGCAAGCGGCGCGCCATACCTTCCCATTGCGCGCCATTACCGGAATAAACGAACGCGACGCGGGCAGGCGTCGGCAAGGCGCGCCCCACGGCCGACATGGCGCCGGCAGTGTACCCATCAGCATGCGCCTTGAGCGCGGCCGCCACCTCTTGAGCATTGCCCTCCACAAGCAGGCGCTCAGGCAACCAGTCGCGCCGGAAGTTGAGAGTGTGGGCCACATCCGCCCAGGTGGGAACGGAATTGTCTTCCAGAAACTCCGCCAGGCGCAGCGCATTGTCCCGCAAGGCCCCGGCATCGCGTGCAGACAACACGACCGGCAGCCGCTGCGAGGGCAGGACTCTCGGCATCTTCGGCTGTTCGAAACTCTGCAGCACGACATGGGCATTGGCGCCCCCGAAGCCGAAGGAGTTCACGCCCACGGTGAGTTTGCCTTCTGCGGGCAGCGGTCGCGTCTCTCGCACGATGTCGAGGTTCCAGTCAGCGGCGGGGATGTTGGGGTTGAGGTTTTCGACGCCGATGGTGGGCGGGACCACGCGGTGTTTGAGGCAATGCAGCGCCTTGATGAGCCCACCCATTCCGGAAGCGGCTTCCAGGTGCCCCATGTTGCTCTTCACCGAGCCTATGGGCAGAGGTCGTGAGCGGGATCGGTGGCGCCCCAAGGCCTCACTGATCGCACGCGTCTCTATCGGGTCACCGACCGCCGTCCCCGTACCATGGGCTTCCAGATAATCGAGTGACTCGGGCCCGAGATCACCGCCAGCGTAAACGCTCGTCATCAGGGCCGATTGGGCTGTAACACTCGGAACAGTCAGACCCTGGGTGTGGCCATCCGTGTTGACGCCCGAACCTGCGACTACCGCGAGTATGCGGTTGCCGTCCGCCAGCGCTTGTTCGAGATCTTTGAGAATGACGAGGCCACCACCTTCAGCGCGCACGTATCCATCGGCACTGGCATCGAACACCCGACAGCGACCCCGCGGTGAAAGCATGCCCGCCTTCGAAAAACTCACGAATACGAACGGGTGCAGCAGCAGGCTTACGCCGCCGGCTATCGCCAAGGGGATCTCACCGGTCTGAATGGCGCGGCAGGCTTGGTGAAAGGCTACAAGCGAAGAGGAGCAGGCCGTATCCAGCGCCATGCTGGGGCCGCGGAGATCGAAGAACCAGGACAGGCGGTTGGCCGCAATGCTGGCAGCGTTGCCGGTGGCCCCGGGGCTGTCGATGGCGGCCAAATCCTCCACCAATCGGTAGGCGTAATCAGTACTGGCAATGCCGACATAGACCCCGACCGGCTCACCGCGCAACGTGGAGGGGGCAATACCCGCGCTTTCCAATGCCTCCCAACCGAGTTCCAGCAACAGGCGTTGCTGGGGATCGATGAGCGCCGCCTCGCGGGGGGAGATCCCGAAGAAAGCCGGATCGAAGTCTCCTACGTGATCGATGACACCCGCAGCAAAGGTGTAGCTGGTGCCGGGGTGTTTCTGGTCGGGATGACGAAACGCATCGGCCGCGAAGCGGGTGTTATCGATACTGGTGATGAGATCGCGGCCCGCCAGCAGGTCTTGCCACCAGCTTCCAGGGCTCTTGCAGGGAAACCGGAAGCTCTGGCCGACGATGGCTACCCTCCGGTTCATTGCGCGAACCAGAGTCGATGGCTGTTCAAGGAGGAGTCAGACTTCATGCGGCGATTTTTGTATCTACCCCAGGGTTGATGCCGGGATCGGGCTCTTTGCAGCGCTTGGCGTCCGGCCGAGGATATCACTATATTCCTGCGGGAATGTCGTAGCACTCTGAGCATTGGTCGCCGTTGAGGTGTTCGACCAAGGCGAGACCCAGTTCCGCTATTGAACGGTCAGCCGGCACCACCAGCTTACCGCTGGCCCGCGATCGCCAGAGAAAGTAGTCCGTGCGCACATCCGGTTCGCCCAGTCGAGCGTAGACCTTGGACATGATAGGTACGTGATCGCCGTACCAGCAGAGAAATCCGCTGCGGTCGCTGGCCGCAAGACCCCCCCGCAGCCTCCCGATCATGGTGTCTGCATTGCGCAGATGCCTCAGATACACGGTGAGGTCTGCGCAACCTGGCGGCGGGGAGTACTCATAAAACCCGGCTTCCTCCTCCGGCGTTGCGCGCTCCAGATGCAGGGGGCCGTGGTTTTCCATGGTGATGGCGAACACGAACAGGGGCTGGTCCTTCCGGTCTTTGAGCAGGGCCGCGATCTTCTCCGTTACCGCGGCGTCCCCGATGTAAGGGCCGGCGCGGTCCCCGGTGTTGAACGCACGGATATCGAGAAACTCATCAAACCCAAGCAGCGGAAAGAGCGTATCCCGGCCATAGAAGCTGCCGGGATAAGGATGGATACACAGGGTTCGGTAACCTGCCTCGCGCAACAGGCTTACGAGTTGCGGCAACCCGCTGCGCGCGAGTTTGCGGTAAGGCTGGAACTGGTGCACACCCTGTGCCTCTGGCCCGAGGCCGAACAGGAATGAAAATTCCGTCCGGATGGTGTTCGCGCCCCAGGCCGGAACATCGAGACGGCCGTGGCACAGGGCTTCCTGCCGAATGGCATCGAACTCCCGCAGCACCTCCGGCCTGATGCCTGGGAAAAGGCCCCGGGGATCAAAGAACGACTCGCTTTGCACCACCACGAGATTCGGCAGCGTGTCGCGCGCGCCGGCGAGGGGCGGCACCTCAGTGAAGGGCGAGTTCACCGCAATCGGCTGTCGCAG